>DASZUP010000193.1:0-16867 GCA_035547635.1 Pirellulales bacterium | reverse complement strand
TCGGAAATGTTCGAGTCGCGACCGCTGAGGATCAAGTGGCCGTATTGGTCGAACACCGAGATCGTCGTGTCGGGGCGCGTCAGACCGTCGGCGTAGCCGATGTCGAAGATCGTCGCGAACGTCTTGTCGGCGCCGTTGACGGGCTGGATCGCCTGCATCAGGTCGTAATTCAGCGAGAACGAATACCAGTCGACCTGTCCGGCGCTGGTCAGGTTTCCGCCGACGCTCAGCGAGCTGGTGTCGGTCGTCAGCAGGTTGCCCAGGTTCTGCGCGTTCGCCGGACCGCTGGCCTGGCCAGCGTCGTAGGTTGGATTGGTCGAGCCGAATGGCGATGGCGGCACGGAGATCGTGACGTTGTTCGTGCCGGTCGAGACCGATTGCCCGGCCAGCGGCGAGTGGGCCGGCTGCCCGAGCACGGTGATGCCGTTTTGCGCGTAATTGATCGATGCAAAGCGGACGACGGACCCGGCGACTTCTCGCGTCTCCTGCAATCGGACCTGCAAATCGTAGGAGCCGCTGGTGAGTCCGTTGCTCGACGAGGGAACCGGTTGGCCGGGGGCCGGCGAATTGACGTACGGATTCGCATCCGAGCCGCGGCTGTACACTCGCACGTAATAGGTCGGGTTCGACTGTCCAGGCTGCAACGGATTGCCCGGCAGCACGACGCGCATGCCAGGATCGCGCGGATTGATCGTGCCGAAATCGCGAACGTCCGACGCCGGATAAACGTTGCTTTGGAACGTGGTGCTCTGCATCGGCAGAGCCAGGTTCGTGCCGCCCGGAATCAGCCCGTTCAAGAGCGGCCCGGGAACAAGCGGGTTGCCGGCCTTGATGGCGTCCTCTTGTTCGAGCGCGGAATTGTCGCTGCGAGCCAGCACGTTGCCGTTGGCGTCGACCAGTTCCAACACCGCATCGAGCGCCATGCTCGTATTGCCCAAGTCGAGCCAGACCTGGGCGCCGGGCGCCGCCGAGAAGCTGTAGACGTCCATGTCGCGAGTGTCGTCCGGGCTGATGAAGCCATGGACATCGTAGCCCAGCCGCTGCTTGTCGTCGCCGCTTTGCAGGTTTGGCGCCAGCGCGCCGAGACTTTGCGCGGTGGCGGGCGTGTTGTCAGTCCCTTGCCCTCCCGTGAACGAACTTTCGGCGGCGTTCACGGCCGCCACATTGCGATCGTTGGCATATTCGTCGAACTTGATGCCCTGCCAGTTGCCGACGGTGCCGCCAAGCCCCGTGCTGCCGGCCGCCAAACCGAGCGCTTCGACCTCGCCGGTGACAGCGTCAACGATGAACGGCTGCATGTTGTTGTAGCCCGCCGGTCCCGTAAAGGCCTGATGCCAAGGCGTGCCGAGATTGATGTCCGTATTGGTGATGTTGAAGCCGGCGGCGGTCAGGGCCGGAGTTTGCACGAGCGAATCCGGATTGCCTCCGGCGCCGTAGGTCTTGGTCGTCAAGACGTTGGGAATCGCCAGCCAGCCGAACGGATTCGTGGAAGCGGCCTCGGTCAAGGCCATTAGCCCGCCGCCCGTATTGTTCACATAGTTTTGAATGTCGCTCTTGCGCGCCGTCAGCAGGTCGAGGTCCGACTGCGTGATGCCGCCTGCCGTATCCACGAAATCGGACGGCACATAGATCATGCGGTACTGGCTGAAATCGACGGTGGAGATGGCGGCGCCGGTGACGAACGTCGGCGCGGGCAGCCCCAAAGCCCCCGCCGCGGCATTCACCGCGTCGCTGGCCTGCCCTGCGGTAGCGCCGATCACGAGAATGCCGCTTACCGACGTATTTCGCGAACCGCTGTACACGAAGTTCATGGCCTGCTGGATCAACTGCCAGCCGGCTTGATTCACGCCCGCCGCATTCTGGAAGCCGTGGTCGTCGCGGTCGCCGCCGTCGACGAACACCGGACCCGAGCCCGTAGGTTGGGAGACGACGCCGCCCGAATTGTCGGTGTCGTTGTCGGGCTTGTCGCCTGGCGTCAGTCCAGCGCCAACCGTGTCGTCGGCTAGCGCAGTCATCACCACCGGGTGGCCGGCCGTGCCCAAGACCTGGACGGTGCCGCCGATCCGGTCGGTGATGTTCGAGGCCGTTCCAGTCGCGGTGAAGCCCGAGGCTCCGCTGCCAAACTTGATCACCAGGCTTTGCGTGGAGCTGCTTTGCAGCCGCAAGCCGCCATTGGTCGCAAAGTTCGTCGCCGTGATCTGATCTTTGACCACGTGGACGATGTCGGTGTCGTCCCAGATCGAAGCGGTATTGAGCGTGCCGCCGCGCACGAGCATGCCATTGAGCGAGTTGTTGCCCAGCTTGTTGAGCCGGACGAGCGGGCCGTAGTTGTCGGCGAACTGAGAAAATGCGTCGATCACGCCCGTGCTGCGGCCCGAGTCGGGCGTGAGTTGGTCGTTCAGCGCATTGGCGTTGATGCTGATCGCCGAACCCAGATTGTTCTGCAGGATGTCGTTCACGATCACCGGCTGCGCGTCGACCACGTAGATGACGGCCGAATCGTTGGCGCCCCGACCGTTGCGCGTGCCGGCCGACTTGCCGTCGGCATTGTTCATCAAGGACGTGTTGGTGATGCGGACCTGGGCCTGATGGATTTCGACGGCGTTGAAGCTGTCGAAACCGCCTTCGATCGGAATTGAGCCGCCGGCATAGGTGATCAAGGCGTGGTCGATGCTGCCCTTGGAGGTCGGCGAAAAATAAAGGCCGCCCCAATCGCCCGCCGCGGCGGCCCGCGGCGGCGTCGGATTATGATCGTCGCCGTTGGTGAAGAAGGTGCCGCCCGAGCCGAACGTATCGTCGAAGATCGAAGTGAAGATCACGCGATGGTTCTGGTCGGCCTCGGCGACGAAATTGGCGCCCATGCCAACCTCGATCCGCGAGCCGAGCATCTTGACCACCACGCCCGGATCGATCTGCAAGCGAGCGCTTTCGCGACCGGTCGTCCCCCGCGGCCCGCCTGTTTCGCCGGTGATTTCCAGGTTCGAGGTAATCACGTACGGGATGTCGGTGTCGTGGAACCTCGCCGACACGTCCAGAGTGTCGATCGACTTGCCCAGGTTCGTGCGGATGTGCACGAACAGGCCGTTGATCGTGTTTTCCAGGACCGTCTGCGTGATCGAGAGCGGCGCTGCGGTGGTAATGATCGCCGCGTTCGCCGCGTTCGACGAGAGAATCACCTGCCCGGAACCGGGTTGGCCGATCGTGGCGGTGACGTTGAAGCCTTGCACGTACTGCGGGCTCGCCGGGTTGCTGGCGGCGTTGATCGCCGCCACCACGGCCTGGGCGATCAGATCGGCGGCGTTTACCGCCGTCAATTGAGCGCCGGTAAATGACACCGAATGGAAGCCGGCCGTCGTCGTGTTGTTGTTGTCGAATTCGAAGCCCAAGTTGTTGATGACAAACTGCTGCCCGTCTTTTACCTGGCTCGGAGCGGTGATCGTCAACACCTTCGGCTGCGGCAGCGCCAGCAGGTTGCCGTGGACATCGGGCCCGAGACGCTCGTAGTCGGCCGTATAAATGTCGTTCGTGATCGCCAGCGGCAACGCGTCGGCGCCGAACGAAAACACATTTTGCAGTTGGAATGGAATCGGCTCGGAACTCGGTTGGTTCAGAAGCGGGCTGGGAACCAGCGAGTCGACGTTCTGGAACGTCACCGTGCCGGCGCCGATCACGTTGGAGTTCGCAGAAACGTTGAGATTCGAACTGCTGACCGCCGTTCCGATTTCGGTCGCCACTGTCGCCGCGCTATCGGTCGGCACGAAGGGGACGGGAATTGCGCCGGGCGTGCTGGCGCCGGGCGTCCCCGACAAGCCGAGCGGCTGGCCAACCAGGGGCGGAATATCGTCAATCACCTGGGTGGCGGGATACGGATTGCCGTTCACGCTGCCGGCGATCACGCCTTGAATGCTGATCTGGCCCGCGTACAGCGTGCCGAACTGGCCCAGCCACGTGGCATGGACGCCAAAGAAGTTTTGCGCATTGATGGCCGCCGTAATGGCCTGAGCCAGTTGGTCGGGCGTTTCGCCGCTGGTATACGTAATGACAACGTGTCCCGGTTGCGCCGGGCCGTTGAAGTCGAAAATCACGTCCTTCGCGCCGTCGTTGATTTCGAAACTGTCGACGCCCGAGGGCGAGAGCGTGTTGGGCAGGCTCAAGACGTACCCGGTAATCAGGCCCGTAAAGCCAGGCTGGCCGGAAAGCGCCAAGGCCGGAATCGAAGGCGTGGGCGGCCCGCCGACGTTGGCCGTCACCAACGTGGCAGGGTACTGCACCGAGTTGGCCGTGCCTTTAATCACGCCCTCAATGTTCACCTTGCCCGTGAAGGCAGAGCCGAATTGGCCGAGCCATGTGGCATACACGCCGAAAAAGCCCTGCGCATTGATCGCAGCGACCATCGCCTGAGCCACCGTGTCGGCAGTATCGGTTCCAGGCGTAAAGGGAATGTTGACGTGCCCGGGCTGCGGAGCGCCGTTGAAATCGAACGTGATGCTGTTCGTCCCGTCGCTGATCAAGAAGCTCCGCAACCCACTCGCCGCAGTCAGGTCGGGGACCGTTAGCGCGTAGCCCGAAGTGAAACTGTTATAACCCGGCGATCCGCTCAATGAGAGCGCCGAGTTGTTGTAAACGACGTTCGTTTTGACTTGCGTGGCGGCCGGCGCTCCGGGAACCGTGCTGGCCGCCACGCCGCCGATATTCACCTGGCCGCTGTACTGGCCGCCGAGCGAGCCCAGCCAAGTGGCGTGGACGCCCGTGAGACCCGAATTATTGATCGCCGTCGCGATGTCTTGGGCCAATTGATCGCGCGTTTCCGCCGGCGAATAAGCAATATTCACATGGCCCTGCCGCGCGGGCGAAGGACCGTTGAAATCGAAAAAGACCGTGTTCACCCCGTCGCCGATGCTGAAACTATTCGGCGCCGCGAGCGTCAGGTTTTGGGGGACCGTCAGCGTGTAACCGCTGTCGAACTCGAACGTCTTGCCGTTGAGCGTGAAAGTATCGCCGTCGGACAACTGGCTGCCGGGGACCGTCTTGATCGACAGCGGGGTCACCAGGCTCATCGTGAGCGGCGCCGAACCCGGCGAGGAAAGATTGACGTCGGAGCTGTTCATCAAGTCGACGCGCGCCGTGGCGCCCGACTGCACGGCCTCGGCATAGACGAATTGGCCCGTTCCGCCGTCGATTAGCGCCGCATTGATGGCAGCGGCAATTTCCTGAGCCAAAGTCAACGAGACGTCGGCCGGATTGAAATGGACCAGCACGTCGTTCGGCGTGAGCGCCGATCGATTGGCGCCGGCCAGCAGCGTCAGCCCGCTGCCGCTCAGGTTGAAGCTGGTGCTGGCATTGCTGCCGATGCTGATGACGCCTTTGCCGCTGTAGGCCGCAGATACGGGCGACCCGGCGCCGAACAACCCGGCGGCGCCATTGATCGCTTGCACGATCTCTCGTGCGAGCGTGTCCATCGTGTCGACGAGAGGAACCGTGGCGAACGGATTGTTGTTGTAATTGATCGCCACGTGGCCGTTAGCCAGCGTGCGGCCGTTGGCCGCAAACTCGAAGGTCACGGCGTTGGCGCCTTGCGTGATCGTGAACGTGGCGCCATCGACGATGCCGGCGCCGCCGTTGGCCGGGACCTGGAAGGCGTCGCCGCTGAAGAACTGGAAGACCGTGCCCTTGATCGCGAACGTCTGCCCATTCAGTCCGCTCTGAGTGCCGTTGAACGGCACATTCAGCGCCACCGGCGAATCGACGGACGTCACGTTGGTGATCGTCACTTGATTGCCGGTCACCGCGGCCTGCACGTCGGGGTGAGAGAGCTGGGCGCCGTTGATGGCTTCGGCGATTTCCAACGCCACCTGGGCGTCGGTGTCGGTGGAGCCGGAAAAACCGCTGTGGTACAAGATTTGGACGACGCCGGGCAGGCTCTTGAATTTGCCGTTGCCCGCCGAGTTCTGCGGGTTATTGACGTTGATGAACTCGAACGTCGCGCCGTGGAGTTGGAACGTTTGCCCGTCCACGATGGCGCCGCCTGCGACCGCCGTGAGCCGGACGTTCTGCTGGAAGCGCGTGTCCTCGAAGCTGTTGGGGGTCGCCGAAATCGGCGCCTGCGCGCTGTCGATGATGATGTTGTTCGTCACGGTCGGCCGGGCCGATTCCATGTCGACGGCGTCGAACACCGTCGCGACGCCGTTGACGGAAACCTGGCCGCCGCCGTAGCGAATCTTCGCTTCGTTGACGTAGTTCAGGAAAATGCCGAGCGGCTCCAAGCCCGAGTCGTTGCGGAACACCAGCCCGCCCCAGTCGCCGCGCGTCGGCGCCGTATCTGGAAATTCTGTCTGACCGCCGATCGTGTCGTCCGCGAAGGAAGTAAACAGAACCTGGTTGCCAGGAATGCCCAAGACTTGCAACGAGCCCTGGCTGCGATCGATGCCTTGAGCCGAGCTGCCGACGTCGATGATCGACTTGCTCATCTTGAACTCGGCGCCGGGATCGATCATCACCGTGACGCCGCGCGGCACGTTGAACGTGGCGCCGTCGGCCAACGGCTGAAATTGGTTGGCGGCGTTATTCGTGCCGATCTGATAGGCGACGTCGCTGTACTTGAACGACATCGGCGTAGCGGGAGTCGATTGCACGATGACCGAGATCGACAGGCTCCCGGTCAGCGTTGCGTAGACATTGCTGAGATCGTTCGTGACCGTGACCGCCACGTTCCCCGCCGCGGCGCCGGCTAATGAAGAGGCGGAAATCGCCGCCTTGATCGCGATCGCGACGTTTTGCGCCGAGTAAGCCGCCGGCAGCACGACGGCAAAATTGCCGTCGGGCAGAAGCTGTCCGTTCACGGCGCTGGCGCTGTTGGTGAATTCGAAGGTCGCGTTGACCGATCCCGCACTGACTTTGAAAGTCTGCCCGGCCACGATCGGCGCGGCGGAGCGCGGCACGATCAAGTCCGTGCCGCCCGCCGCGTGCGGCTGCGTCGACAACGGCGTCGCGGGCGGCGGCAGAATTCCCAGCGCAATACGCAGCTTGCCGGTCAGATTCACGTATTCGTTGGCGGCATCGCTGGACAGAGAAACTTGCACGTCCCCGCTGGCATCGCCTTGCGGCGCAGCGCTGGGAAATACGCTCTGAACCGCCGCCTGAATGGCGAACGCCGCGCCGAGCGGCGTATACGTCGCCGGCAAAACCACCGCGTAGTTGCCGTCGAGCAGAAGCTGCCCGTTCACGGCGCCGGCGGCGTTGGTGAATTCGAACGTCGCGTTGACCGTTCCCGCGCTGACCGTAAACAGCTGCCCCACGGCGAACGGGTTCGCCGAGAGCGGCAGTACGAAGCTGGCGCCTTCGTTGCCTTCGATGCGCAGGTTCGTTCCGGGAATCAGCAAGCCGGAATTGAGAGCCGCTTGAATCGTCGTGAATGGATTGGTAAGCGAACCCAAGGGACCGCTGATGTTCCCCGGGCTGGGCGGCGTCTTATCGACGAAAATCGTACTCGACGCGTTGGTGACGTTGAACCAGAAATTGTACGTTCCGCCCGGCGTGCCGTTCGCGTCGCCGTCCAGCGGTTGAGGCGCGTCCTCGCCGAGCGCATTGAGGCCGGAACCGCCCGGCGCGACATAGCTGACGAGGCTCACTTTCGCCGGATTCGTCGGAGTCGACGGCGTGGCTTGGAAATTGAGCCGCAGCTCATACATGCCGTTGGTCGTGCCGCCCCAGCCGCTGTCGGCGATGTTGGGATCGTAGTTCGTATTTCCCGCGCTGCTCACCCCGATGTAGTACACGCCGGGCGTAAGGTTCATGTTGATCAGCGAGTCGGAACCGACGTAATCGTCATTGCGCGAAATGACGGTTCGCTGAATCGACGAACTCAGCGCGGGGGCGCCGCTGGTGTCGAGACTGATCGGTCCTTGCAACTGGACCTGGTTGAGTTCCGCCGTCGCCGTGACGTTCAGGCCGCCTGGGTTGCCGAACGAAACGGCGGCGCCCGTGATGGCATTGGCGATGGCGATCGCCAGATCGTGCTGCGTATTGGCGGGCGCGTAGCGGACCATGATATGCCCGGGCAGCACGCTCACGTTGCCGCTGATCGTCAAACCGGCGTTCTGCGGGCTGAATACCGTGTTCGCGTCGCCGCCGATATTGATCTTGCCGCCGCCGCTATAGGTGGCGTTGATGCTTTGCACGCCAAGCGCGTTGACGCCCAGGCCGGCGTTCTTGACCGCCGAATTGATGGCTTGCACGACGTCGCCGGCGATCGTGGCCAGCGAATCATTGGAGTTGTAGTTGATCGCCGTATTCGTATCGCCCGGCGACAACTGCCGCCCGTTAACGGCGAATTCGAACCGCACGGTATGCGTCCCGTCGCTGAGGGAGAACGTCCGCCCGTCGACGACGCCGCCGGCGGGCAAGGCGAGCGACAAGCCGCTGTTGAACTCGAACGTCTGGGTCGTCGATCCCGTTCCGCCGGGATTCGTGCTCGTGATGGCGAACGTCTGGCCGTCGGTCACGCCTTGCCCGCCGTTGGAGGGCAAGCCCAGCAGCGTCAGCTCGTTGTAGAGCGTGAGCACGGTATTCAGCCCGCTGGTGGGCGTCAGGCGTTGGGCAAGCGTTTCCGCATTGAGTGCGCCTTCTTGCGTCAGCGTGAATTTATAAAGATCGACGTCTTTGCTATCCTTGCGATACAAGTACTGCAGCGCGGCGACGTCGCCTGCTCCGGGCAGCGCAGGTTCGGCCGTGCCGGTTTGGTTCGACGGCTGAGTCGGCTGGTTCGGATCTTCGCCGCCGCCGGGCACGCCGGTATAGCCCATCGCGTTGGGCGCCGGCAGGTCATATGAATTGCCCAAGCCCAGCGCGTGGCCGATCTCGTGCATGGCTACGGCGAAGAACGCGCCGCCGTACTCGCTTGCGCCCCAATTGACGTTGCCGTTGATGATGGCCACGACGGGCGCGGTTTTCGTCGGCCCTTCGATGCCGTTCACCGAGGTCGCCGGCACGGACGGCGCTACCGCGCGGATATCGCCGACCGCGACGGTGATGCCGTCGTGCGGCGTTTCCACGAAGTTCACGCCGCTGTAATAGGAGAACAAGCTGAAGATGTCGCGCACCCGCTGCATTTGCGCGGCATTGGAATTGATTTGATTGTGCAGCAAGTTGCCGTTGACGTCCGACCCGTAAATATCTTGGAAGTTATACGGAATCGTGGTCACGCCGCCCGACGACGTATAGCGGCCGTCGATCAGGTGATTCTGAATCCCCTGCGAGGCGATCCAAGCCGCCAGTCCGGAAATGCTCGTGGGGTCGGGCAGATTCTGCGTACCGGGCGCCGAATCGCCGCCGGGGAACAGCAAACCTGCGTTGACCGACAAGGGATCGATCGAGGAATTGAACAGCTTCGTCTGTCCGTCGGCCAAGGCCCCGGTGGTCATGGAAGTGCCGAAGGTATCGCCCGGGCCGGTCCCGTTGGGAGTCGAAGGGCTGTCGGGCTGCGGCGGCACGGGAACGGCCAGCGGCGCCTGCTGCGGAGTATCGCTGTTTCCAAAACGCAACCGGAACGAACCCGTGCCCAGCGAGTTCAGATTGATCGCCCCGGGGACGAGGGACGTTTGCCCGAAAACCAGTTTCGCTTCGTTGTTCGCGGCGTTGTAGAAAACTTGTCCCGCGACGTGCGTCGTGCCGTCGGCATAGACGACCGGAGTCGAGGTCGGCACGCTCGGGTCGAGCACGTACACGGTGTCGTCGGCGGTGGTCGCGGTGTTTTTCGTCGCGATCAGTTGGAACAAAGACGGATCGAGCTGGCCTGGATGTCCGGCCCACTCTTGCAACCGCTCGTTGAAGTAAACGTCGATCTCGTTGGCGGCTTGCGTGCGCACGCCGGACGTCGGATCGGGCAGGCTGATCGGTTGCGGAACAACCGCCAACACTTGCGGGCCGAGGTTCAAGCGGAATTGCTGGCTCTGATTGACTCCCTTGTTGAACGCTTCGTTGGATGCGTTAGTCAACGCATTCGGCCCGGAGCCGACGATCGTGACCTGGTACAGGTCGTCGGGCAGCGGCGTGCTGAAGCGCATCACGACGGTGTTCGGCTGAGTGCCGATGCCGATAAAACCCGGCGTGATTTGCACGTCGTTGCTGTTTCCGAACACGCCGTCGCCGCCGCTGCGCACCAGCTCGATGCCGGCGAGCGTCGCGGAATTGATCGTCTGATTCTGATCGAAATTGAACGTCAGCTCGCTCGGAGCGATGTTCAACGTGTCGCCAGGCAACAGCAAACCGCCGTCATCCGGAATGATCGAGATCAACTGCGGGCCGGTCAGCATCAAACGCTGTTCGAAATGCTCCAACAACAGCTCGCGCCGCGCGGCCGGCCGCACCGCTCGATCGCGCCGACGAGCGCCGCGTCGTCGGTTGCGATCCTGCTCGGGAATTTGGAAAGGGTGCCAAGAGCGCCACATCCCCATTGATCATTCTCCTGAGGCGAAACGTCGATGTTTCAAGGGATTGTGCGTCCCCTGTTCCGGGGCCGCCGATCTATGTCGAAAGAGGTAAATTTCTACCGATTGTGTTCAGCCGCAACATTTAAGGCAACAAAAAAGCACGCTCAATCTCGCGTTTTACGCGCTATCGAGCGATTTGCGGCGAAGCCGCGGCCAAGCGAACCTTCCTGGCTGAATGCGGAGCCCGGGCGCCCGTTTGCGGCCGGGTTGGAGCATGCATCCGTCCTGTTACATGCCCGAACGGCCAAGCAGGATTTGGGCCTGCACGGCCTCTGTGGTGTTGCCCAGGTGGAAGAACAGCAGCCAATTGTTGATCTCAGCCGCGGATGCTGGCCGGCCCAAATACGCCTGATACCAGCCGTTGATTTCCGAGGCCCGGAATTCGTCGCTGGTGGCGAAGCCAACCACCACGTCGGCGCGGGCCTGGCTGGCGCCGCGAGTCGACGCAGCCAACGTGGCGATCCAGTAGTCGACCTCCGGCTGAGAGGGCGGGGTCGTCCGATGCAGCACGTCGCGATACATCGCGCGAACGAACGAATCCGAAGTGCCGCCGTTGGTGATGTAGTATTCGTTGGATCCGACGATCGCTCCCAGCACCTGCTCGTCGGTGGCCCCAGCAGCCATCACGCTGAGCCAGAAATTCAAGCCCGACGGGTCGATGCCGCGGTGCAGGTAAGTCTGGTAGAAGCCCTGGATCACGCTCGCGCGGTGCTCGGGCGAATTCAGAATGAACATCGCAATTTGCTGATTGCTGGCGCCGTTGGCGTGAACCGTGCTCCAGAACTGCAAATCGCCGCCCGAGGCGGATCGGCCCAGCACGCTTTGATACAAGCCGCCGATGAATCCGACTTCGCCGACGTGGTTTGTAATCGCGTAGTTGAAGTAGTTGCCATTGCTGGCGGAGACGATTTGCGCGACCTGCTCCAGCCGCATGCCAGAGGCCAGATCGGCTTCGATCGCCTGGATGTCGACGGGCGAAGGCGTGCCGTTAGGCACGAGTTGCGTGTAGATGCTGTCGATTTCGGCCAACGTCCCGGCGGGGCTCGTCAACAACTGCATCGCGGCCAAATAGCGCCCTGCGGCCGTGTCGTTTAGTTCCAGCGGCGCGAGGTACGCGGAGGTTTCGGCCGGCGTCGGCAATCGGCCGAGCACCGATTCGTACATGCCGCGGAACCAGGCGTTGGTGAGCCGTTCGGTGTTCCTCACCTCGTCGGAGGCCAGCAATTGGGCTTGCATCTGCTGGACGGTCAAGCCGAGTTGCGCCTGGCCGACCCAATAGGCGATTTCTCCTGTGCTGACGACGCCGGAAGTTCCCAGCCCCCCCTTGCGATCGACCAGGAATTGCTCGTAAGCGCGTCCGACGAAGGCGCCGAACGTGGCGAATTGAGAACGCAGATTCCGGCTGCGCCCGTATTCCAAGATCGCTGCTTCATTGGCCGGAAGCTGGCCATTGGAAATGCCGAACGCTTGTTCGAGCGCCAGCAAGGCGGGAGTGACCTCATAGAGAGAACTGGTCGGATTCAGCGGATCGACGGTAGAAAGGAGTTGTAGGACGCCCGTCCCAGCCTTCGCCGTGTAAGTGTCGATATCGCCTGGGTCGCCGAAGGTCACCGCCTGCCGGGCCCCCGTCACCACCACGTCGTTGCCGTTGCCCGTCGTAAGCGTCGACGCCGTGTTGTTCACGTTCGGCGTGGGAAACTGCAGATAAGGATCGAAAATATTGCCGTTCTGATCCTGGTGCGGGAGCACGTACGAGGTGGTGTTGATCAACCCCTTATCGGTCAGGGTGTTCATGCCCCCGCCGCCCAACAGCACGTCTCCGCCGGCGCCGCCGACCAGGGTATCGTTGCCCGAACCGCCGACGAGCAAGCCCGGCACGGCCGGAATGCCCAGCGCAGGATTTCCCGCGGAGAGATTCTCCAGATCGTTATTGCCGCCGAGTCCGTAAATGACTACGCCGGCCAGGTTGACCATTTGAATGGCCCCTGTGCCGAAATCGCCGACCTTGATCGTGTCGGCGCCGTTGCTGTTCGTGGTGGGATCATTGCCGAGCACGCGCAGCAAATTGGTTCCCACGGCGGCGGCCGACGAAATCGGACTGTTGCTGCCGTAGACAACGACCGTAGCGGGTAGCGCTTTGCTGATGAACGGCGCCTGCAGCACCGGCGGGGCTTGCACCGTGAAGGTATTGTCGCCGCCCATGCCAGCGAGATTCAACGTCAACACGCCAGAGTAGGTGATGTCGGCGCCGGCATGCGCAAAGGGCGCGCCCGATTGAATGCGGTCGGCCGGATTGGCGTCCAAGGCGATCGTCCGGTAGTCGGCATAGATGTTATCGTTGCCCGCACTGCCGTTGACGTAGACCACCGACGTCGCCGCAGTGCCGTTGAACCCGTTGAGCGTCACCGGCTGGACCAGCGGCTGGTTCAGGTTAAAGATATCGATATCGCCCTGGTTGATGGTGAGCGGCGCAGCCGCCTGGTCGACGACCACCACGGTCGGCGTGGTGTTGCCATTGAAGGGCGCGTTGATCGTCATGCCCGACAAATGGTTCACATTGATGATCCCGGCCGTCACGGTCGGCGGGGGCGTTCCGGGCACAGGCGGCAGATATTGAAAGTTTGGTCCCTGGATGACCGTGCCGTTGAAATCCCAGCGATCGCCCTTCGTGGCGTCGATCGTCAACGTATCTTGACCGCCATCGACGCCGTCGAGATTCAGGTTCCCGCCCAGGTTCGTATAACTCACCAGCAGGCGATTCTGCTGCAGCGTGATCGGGTTTTGCGGCTGCAACAGCGAAAGCAGGCCCGCATTGAATGTGGCGTTGTCGATTTGGAACTTATCGGCGACGCCGGCCTGACCGAGCACGGTCAGACTGTTGTTCTGGTTGATGCCGGTTCCGCCGCTGTAATTGATCGTCGGCGTTGGAGGCACGGGCGGGTTGGCGCCCGGGTTGCCGAAGTTCGGCGAGAAGGACGTCGGCATCAGGAAGGCGCCGTCGCGATTATCGACGATGAAGTTCGAGTTAACGACTTGGCCGGCGTTGATTTGGATCGGCCCGGCCAACGTATTCAGGTTCAGGCCGGTTAGACCAAAATTCCCGCTGTTGTTGTAGTCGAACAGCAAATTGCCGGTGGCAGGATCGACCTTGAGCACGCCCGTGCCGCCTTGATCGCCTGGCGATGCCACTTGTGAGATGGTGAGCAAACCGTTGGACGCGTTCACGGACCAGGTCAGCAACTGACGAGACTCTAACGACTCGACGCCGCAAATGCGCCCGAGTCGGCGACGCTCGAACCCGTCATGGCGACGCCCCTGGCGGCGAGGCTGCGGTGAACTCAACCAACGCTGCGTGAAATGACGGAACTTGGAAAAACGATTCATCATGTCGCCAATGACCTCGTATCAGATCAAAAACATTAAGGCCTGGATCGCTCGGCCTCGAATAGACCGCCGTCTCGATTTGCTTGCCAACGCCGATTGCTTGCCAACGCGCTGTCGCTCCCCGACGAGTGCAGACCGCTTCTGCCGATCTGGAGAAAAACAGCGTTCCGAACTCGCTTTGTCCGTTGGCCGCATGAGCGGCGAATATCGCCATCGTGGCTTTGGCAGACCGAGACCGGCGTTCCCCCTGCGAACGCCGGCGGTCTTGGAGACACAGACGGGCGAGTTAGATTTCCATTCAAATCGGGGGCAACAACCAAGTCAAGGAAAAAGCAAGCTCCTCCGGCGCGCCTTCAGCCGAAAGCAAATCGGCCGCCCAACTTGACCTTGCGCCGCCCATCGGCGACATTAAGCTCGACTTGGCCCGCAAACAGCAAACCCCCGATCGACGTCCCCAAAGACGCCCCCCTATGCACCGAATATCACTTGAACAGCGGCTTCGATTCGCCGCGTGGTCCGCCTTCGCCGGAAGCCTGCTGTCGCTCTCCCAACAGCCATTGCGGGCGGAAAACTGGCCCCAGTGGCGCGGCGCCCGACACGATGGCGTCAGCTCCGAAAAAGGTCTGCCGGCCCATTGGAGCAAGACCGAAAACGTCGCCTGGCGGTTGCCGCTGCCCGGCCCGGCCGGCGCCACTCCGGTCGTCTGGGAGGACCGAATCTTTTTGACCTCTTCGAAAGAGGGCGGCGACTTGGTGCTGATCTGCGCCAGCACCGAAGGCAAGCAACTGTGGGAAGTTACCGTCACCGGCGGCGACAAGACGGTGCGCGGCGACGAGGGCAATTCCGCCTCGCCATCCCCCGTGACCGATGGCAAGCACGTGTGGGCTTTCATGGCCAACGGCGTGCTCGGCTGCTACGACTTCGCCGGCAAAGAGATTTGGAAGATCGACCTGCAAGAGCGCTACGGCCGCTTCAGCATTCAGTTCGGCCTGACCTCGACGCCCCTGCTGGACGGCGACCGGCTCTATTTGCAACTGCTACACAGCAACGCCGCGCTGGTACTGGCCCTCGACAAGAGCACCGGCGACGAGATCTGGCGGCAGAAGCGCCCCAGCGACGCCCGAGCGGAATGCGAGCACTCCTACGCCTCGCCGGTGCTGTACCGCGATGACAAGCAGGCGTTTCTGTTGACGCACGGCTGCGACTATGTCGTGGCCCACCGGCTCGAGGACGGCCAGGAAATCTGGCGCTGCGGCGGCCTCAACCCCAAGGGCAACTACAATGAAACGCTGCGATTCGTCGCCTCTCCGGTCGCGGTTCCAGGTCTGATCGTCGTCCCTTCGGCCAAAAACGGCCCGGTGTTCGGCCTGAGCCCAGATGCCAAAGGCGACATTTCCAATTCAGGTGACGCGCATCTCTGGACTCGGCCGGAGAATACGCCCGACGTGCCTTCGCCGTTGGTCTATGAGGGACTGGTTTATCTCTGCCGCGAAAACGGCGTGCTGATTTGCATGGATGCCAAGACGGGGCGCGAACTTTATCAGCAGAGGGCCTTTTCCGACCGCTATCGCGCCTCGCCCGTCTATGCCGACGGCAAAATCTATCTCACGGCTCGCGGCGGCGTAGTTACCGTGGTTAAAGCGGGTCCGAAATTCGAGATTCTGGCCTCGAACGACTTGGGCGAGCCAATTTCGGCGTCGCCGGCGATCTCCGGCGGACGCATTTATCTGCGCACGTTCGAGGCGCTCTATGCCATCGAAGGGCAAAACTAAATGCCGGCTTGCTTAGGCTACCGACTGCTTTTTCTCGGCGGGGCGGCGATCTGGGCGACCTTCGCTCAACCTTTGGCGGCCGGCGAGTTCCGCTTTCGTGCTCAGCAACTCACCGACAAGCTGGGCATCGGCTACGCCGTGACCATCGCCGACGTCAACGAAGACGACAAGAACGATATCGTCGTCGTCGACACGAGCCGGGTGATCTGGTTCGAGAATCCGACGTGGCGCGAGCGCACGCTGATACAGGATCAAACCAAGAAAGACAACGTCTGCATCGCCCCCTACGACATCGATGGCGACGGCAAGCTCGACTTCGCCTTGGGCGCCGACTGGCGGCCGATCGATACTCGCACGGGCGGCACGATCCAGTGGCTTTCTCGCGGCAAATCGCCGGGCGATCTCTGGACTGTCCGCCCGATCGGCGAAGAACCGACCGTCCACCGCATGCGTTGGGCCGACCTCGACGGCGACGGCCGCAAGGAATTGCTCGTCGCCCCGATGATGGGCCGCAACGCAACGAAGCCACTCTGGAACGAAACCGCGCTGCGCTTGCTTGCCTATCACATTCCCGCCGATCCGGCGAAAGATGCTTGGAAGCCCGACGTGCTCAACGAAGAGTTGCACGTGGCTCACAATTTCTGGCCGACGGATCTCAACGGAGACGGCCAGGTCGATCTTCTGCTGGCCAGCTTCGAAGGCGTGAGCCTGCTCGAGCGAGAGAAGGACGGCAAGTGGAATCGCACGCGGATCGGCGCAGGCAACCAGGACAACCCCGAGGCTCGCGGGGCGAGCGAAATCAAGCACGGCCGCTTGGCCGGCGGCGCCGACTACATCGCCACGATCGAACCGTGGCACGGCTTTCAGGTGGTTGTCTACACGCGGCCCGAAGCGGGCCAGACGCTCTGGAATCGCCAAGTGCTCGACGCCGAATTGAAGTGGGGGCACGCCGTCTGGTGCGCCAATCTCGATGGCGATGAAGACCAGGAATTAGTAATCGGCGTGCGTGACGATCAAAGCGCCGAACATCGCTGTGGCTTGCGAATCTACGATCCGCATGACGCCGCCAGCAAGAAGTGGCGTCGTCAATTGGTCGATCCGGGCGGAGTGAACATCGAAGATCTGACGGCCGCCGATCTCGATGGCGACGGGCGGCAAGACATCATCGCGGTCGGCCGGCAATCGAAGAACGTGCGTATCTATTGGAACGAAACCGAGTAGCGC
>DASZUP010000192.1:0-10215 GCA_035547635.1 Pirellulales bacterium | reverse complement strand
GCCAGGCCAACGCCGCGTGACCGAGCCGACTGCCGGCCCAGCGCAGGTTCACGTCGCAGTATCCTCGAAAAAACGCCGGACCGGCACGGAAAACCCGGGCAGGATGTCGGCGACCTCGAATAGAGCTTCTCCCGCATGCGTTTCCGGCGGGCGATCCTGGTAGTAGAGGGTGACCGTTTCTTGCGCTGGATCAACGACGCAAACGCAGTCTACGCCGGCATCAAGGTACTCGACGGCCTTCTGCTGCAGCTCTCTCCAGCGATCGCTCGGCGAAAGCACCTCGAAGACGAGTTCCGGCGGCAGAGCGGGATAGCCGCTTGGCTCGTCGCCCATGGGAAGGCGCTGGAAGCTGTAAAATGCCACGTCGGGACCCCGAACCGAGTCGGGCTCGCGCGTGGTCACAACGCCCGCGTCGTTCGTCATGACGTGCCCAAGCCGTTGCCGTTCGTTGAAGCTCATCAAGGCGAATGCGATTCGCGCACAGACCTTCCCATGCCTGGCGCCCGGCATGTTCATCATCAAAATCTTTCCTCGCACCAATTCGGCACGCTGCCCCAGATCGGGAAGTCGCGAGAATTCGTCTACGGTCAACAAGGCTTCGGTTGTGGCCATCATCTACATCTCGGCGGCCCCGCAGGTTCAAGCTTTCGTCCGCTGTCTAGGACAGTCCCCTCGCCTCACATCGGGCGAGGGGGAGCGATACGCGTTATTGCCCTTTCTGGCGCAGTTGAAAGGGCCGGCTCTTAATTCTACCCCAAACTCACCGTCACCGTCTTGGTTTCGGTATAAGCGTCGAGTCCGCGCTCGCCAAGTTCGCGTCCCAGGCCGGACATTTTGAATCCGCCGAACGGCGCGGCGGCGTCGAACACGTCGTAGCAGTTGACCCACACCGTGCCGGCCTTGACCTGGGCGGCCAGGTGATGCGCCTTGGAGATGTCGCGCGTCCAGACGGCCGCGGCCAGACCGAACATCGTGTTGTTCGCCCGGTCGACGATTTCATTGACGTCCTTGAATTTCAGCACCGACAACACCGGGCCGAAGATTTCATCCTTGGCGATCGACATCTCGTCGCGGACGTCGCCGAACAGGGTCGGCTCGATGAAATAGCCTTGTTCGCCGAACCGTTTGCCGCCGGAAAGGCATTGGGCGCCTTCTTGCTTGCCGAGATCGATGTAGTGCATGATCTTGTCGAACTGCGCCTGATCGACCTGCGGTCCTTGCTCGGTCGACGGATCGAGCGGGTTGCCGAGCTTGCGGCTCTTGTTCATCTCGACGAGCTTGTCCACGAACTTGTCGTAGACCTTTTCCTCGACGAACAGCCGGCTGCCGGCGCAGCAGCATTGCCCCTGGTTGAAGTAGAGTCCGAAGTGCGAGCCGGCGGCGGCGGCGTCGAGATCCGCGTCGGCGAACACGACGTTGGGGCTTTTGCCGCCCAGTTCGAACGTCAGCCGCTTCAGCGTCTCGGAAGCGTCTCGCATGATGATCTGCGCCGTGCGGTGCTCGCCGGTGAAGGCCACCTTGTCCACGCCCGGATGCTTGACGATCGAGGCGCCGGCCGTCGGTCCATAGCCGGGCACCACGTTGATCACGCCGTCGGGAATGCCGGCCTTCTGCGCCAGCCGCGCCAGCCGCAAGCAGGTCAACGGCGTTTGTTCGGCCGGCTTCATCACGATCGTGCAGCCCGCGGCGAGCGCGGGGCCCCACTTCCAGCAGACCATCAAGATCGGGAAGTTCCAGGGGATGATCTGTCCGACGACGCCGACCGGCTCGCGCCGCGTGTAGGTGAAGTAATTGCCGCGCACCGGGATTGTCTGGCCGTGCAACTTGTCGGCGTAGCCGGCGTAATAGCGCAAGCAGTCGATAGCCAGGGGCAAGTCGGCCGCCTTGGCGTCTCGCACTGGTTTGCCGTTGTCCAGCGTTTCGAGGGCCGCCAGTTCGTCCAACTCGTCTTCGATCAGATCGGCCAGCTTGTACATCAAGCGGCCGCGGTCGCGGGCGTCCATTTTGCCCCAGGGACCATTTTCCAAGGCATCGCGCGCCGCGGTGACCGCCGCGTCGACGTCTTCGGCATCCCCTTCCGCCACCTGGGCCAGCACTTCTTCAGTGGCCGGGTTGATCGTCTCGAACGTCTTGCCGCTGGCCGCGGGAGCCCACCGCCCGCCGATGAAACATTCGGTTTGGCTGATTTTCGGCCTGGAAATCGCCTTAGTTGCCGTCGCCATCATTCGCCTCCAGATAATGCGTATCCGCAAACATGGGTCGGTAATGCCATCGCCGAGGCGCCGCAAGCGCTCCGCAGCGCGGCTAAGGTTGCATCCTGAGGAATTATAGGAGTTTCGGCAGATCCCCGCCAATCCGGCGCCGGGCGCCACCGCCGTGCAGGTTGCAGAACATGCAGAACAGGAACCGCGCGCCCCAGGGACTTGCACTGCAAGTTGCGATCTTTTTTTCAGAATTCCCGCAGTAGCCGTAAGCGCGAAGCCCACGAGCAGGCCGTGGGTTTCCCCCGCCAGCGGCATCGCACTATCCTAGATTGGTTCGCCCAACAAAGTTCTGATCCGAAATTCAAGACAAATTCAGTTTAAGGGACCGCACGCGTCCATTGATCAGCGCATACTAAAGGACCTGACCTGACGTTCGCGATGGAGAGTAGCATTCTCTTGCGCGGCACGCTTCCACACGCCATTCAACGCTAAAGAGCCCGCAGGAGTTTCTCGCCGTGTCCAGAACTTGCCGCCTGTTCGCCGCCGTCGCGGCGATTCTGATGTGCCCCTTGCTGGCCGCGACGGCCGCCGCTCAGTCGAAGTTGAAATTCCAGGATCCGGCGCCGCAGCATTACAAGCTGACGGCCCGGGCCAGCAAGATCGACTCGCGGGTCAAGGCACACCCGGAAATCGACTTCCTCATCGACGGCAAGGATGGACGCCCTGCCGACGTTGAGCATGCTGCAGTCGATACGCGCGTGGCGCCGCGGGGAAAGCTGGTGATCTGGCTGATGGGGCACAACGAGCCGTTGTTCGACCGCCTCAATTCCTACGGCCTCCACGCAATTCAAGTGCATTACGCCAACCGCTGGTTTTCTATCTGCTGCCGCGAACGACCCGTCGACGAACACTGTCGCGGCGACATTCGCCTCGAAGCCGCAACCGGTCAGGATTTCAGCGATGAAGTCGATATTCCCAAACCAGACGGCATGATGGAACGCGCCTGCCAGTTCGTGAAATGGCTGGCGAAAGAAAACCCGCAAGGCGGCTGGAGTTATTTTCTGACGGATAATGACCAGGGGCTCCGCTGGGACGACGTCATCATCTCCGGCAGCTCACACGGTTCCACCACCGCCGCCCGATTCGCCAAATTCCAGAAGGTGAGCCGCGTGGTCGCCTTCTGCGGGCCGCGAGATCAGTACCAGTCCTGGCAATCGCTGCCATCCGCCACTCCTGAAAACCGCTACTTCGGCTTCTCCCACGTGCTGGATGGCGGTTGGACCGCCGATCACTATTGTCGCAGTTGGGAACTGTTGGGGATGAACAAGTTCGGCCCTATCGTCAACGTCGACAAAACGAAGGCGCCGTTCGGAAACACGCGCCGCTTGATCACCGATTTCGACGTTGGCGGCGATGCCGGCCGGGCGCATAGTTCCGTCGTGCCAGGCAGCCGCGCGAATAAGGACAAGAAAACCGGCAAGTATCTCCACGAGGACGTGTGGCGATACCTCTTCACGCAGCCTGTCGACGTCGTGGGAGAAGCCGTGCCGCGGGATGATTCGTGCAACAAGAACCAGCGGCCGTAGACGACCAGACAATCTCTTCAACGCGGCGCTCCTCCGGCGGCCGCCTGGTCATTTGCCGTCTCATGAATTCGGTGCAGTCCACCATGGCCGTCGCGCGGTCCGCGCTCACCGCCTGCCGTCCGCGGACGTCAAGTCTCGCACCCATGTTTTGAACAGGGAGGCCCGCCGAATTACAATAGGCGGCGGTTCGCCATAACCCGTCGCCAGTGAAAGGATCAGCGGCTTCAAAACAGCCGTAATATCATGTTCCTACGGTCATGCCTGCTGCCCTGCATTGTCTTGTGCTTTGCTCAAGGCGCCTTCTCTGCGGATCGCCCCAACATCCTGTTCATCCTGGCAGACGATGTCGGCCAGGAGGTGCTCGGCTGTTATGGCGGGCAATCGTATTCCACGCCGCACCTGGATGAGCTGGCCCGAACGGGCATGCTGTTCCGCCACGGCTTCAGCATGCCGGTCTGTCATCCCACGCGGCTGACGCTGATGACCGGGAAGTATCCGTTCCGCCACGGCCAAGTCACCTGGGGCGATTTCCCTGACGCCGAGGAACGTTATACGTGGGCCAACTTGTTGGCGGACTCGGGCTATGCCACCTACATTGCCGGAAAATGGCAACTGTGTTTGCTGCGAGACGATCCGCTGCATCCCCGTCGCCTGGGTTTCCCGCATTTCGACCTCTTCGGATGGCACGAAGGCCCTCGCTACTACGAGCCGATGATCTATCGCGACGGCACGGTGCGCAATGACACGCTGGGACATTACGGGCCCGATCTCTACGTCCGCGGCCTGATCGAGTTCATGAAGTCGAATCGCGACCGGCCGTTTGCGGCCTATTACTCGATGGCCGTTTGTCATGAAGTCACGGACGACCTGGAAACTCCCGTGCCTCAAGGCCCATTCGGACGCTACGACAGCTATGCCGAGATGGTCGCCCAGATGGATCGCGGCGTCGGGCGCCTCGTCGCGGCATTGGAGGCCTTGGGCTTGCGCGAGAAAACGCTGATTCTCTTCACGGCCGACAACGGAACGCCGCCCGAGATCATCGTCCGGGCCGAAGGGAAAAAGCTGATCAAGGAGCCCGTCGTTTCCAGACAAAACGGCCTGCTCGTTCCAGGCGGTAAAGGAAAGTTGACGGACGACGGAACCAACGTCCCCTTGATTGCCAACTGGCCGGGAACCATTCGACCGGGACAGGTGATTGACGACCTGGTCGACATGAGCGATTACCTGCCCACCTTTGTCGAACTCGCAGGGAGCGAACTGCCCGCGGGGCGAACGATCGATGGCGTGAGCTTTGCGCCTCGCCTGCTTGGCGCCGGCGCATCGAAGCGTTCCTGGGCCTACGCTCAGGAAGCCGTGTTACCGAAACCAGGAGGCGTTGAAGCGGATGGCGCCAGCAGCGGCCTGCGCTGGGTCCGGACAGGCAGGTGGAAACTCTACAACGACGGACGCTTGTTCGATATGCGCGCCGACTTACAGGAGCGAAACCTGCTGCTTGCCGATGCAGATGATTCTGCGGCACGGTCGGCTCGCCAGCAACTCGAGCAGGCGCTCAGTCAACTCGAGACCGCTAAGAAGTGAACCGACCCATGAAACGGGGCGGCTGCTCTACCGCAGCGGCTCGCTGCTCGGCGGCCAGCGTTTAGCCGGCCGAGACAACACAAGTCAGGCGCGCTCATTTCGATTTTAGTTCGAGCGGGATGTTGTTTTCACCCGCCGCTACGTTGGCTTTGAGCTCCGATTTCAGCGGGTCGTTGTACCGTTGCGGTACGACGTGCGTCACCTCGATCTCCTGTTCGGCGGCATCACCTGCTTGCCGGTTCGCCTCGTCGAGACTCGCCAGGTTTGCAATCTCGTCCTTGATCACTCCCACGCGATATTCGCCCGGCAAGGTGCCCGCTCCGATTTGTGCGCCGCCCCCCGCGCCAACGGCCGTGAGCACATAATTGCCTTGCTCATCGGTCTTGCCCGTGGCCGATGCGCCGGCTCCCTCCTGCACGGGAACGAAAGTCACGATGGCGCCAGGGACAGGGTTTCCATCCAGCGTGACTATTCCCTTAACCATGTCCGTCTTCACGGGGGCCGGGCCCTCGCTCCCGCAGCCGGTCGACGCGAGGGCGCCACAGATTGCCATCGTCGCCGCAGTGTTTGCCAACAGCTCTTTTATCGACATGTCTGAATAACCTTGACTTCGTAATAACTATCGATCGGTAGCCTTATCCGCGAACGCGCCGCGCGTCGCGAATGCCGGCCGCACTGCGCAGCCGCCACGTTTGGACAGGGCGGAGTGAGTCGCGATGCCAGACGGAGCTGTCGTCGCGGCCGCCAGAGAATGCCGGACGCGCCTGCCCGGCACAGCTTGAGCTGCGCCGGGCAGGCGCTGGTCCTAAAGCCACAAGGCTGCTATTGGCTTTGCCCGACTCCGCCCAAGCTTTGTTCGCCGCATCGCGAGGAGCCCATGGCGCCCCAAACGCCGTAAACCGACGGTCCCATGTACTGCTGCGGCGCTCCGCCGCCGAACGTCGAAGAATTCTGCACGGTCGCCGTCGGGTTGCCGGCGTTAATGTTCTCGTTCACAAAGCGAACTGAGCCGTCGCACATGCAGACGTTGACTCCCCCAGGATGATAGCTGCTGGGCGTGATCAGGGCCCAGCTCTCTGCGGTAATTCCGCAACTGGCCGAGTTCGGCGGCAGCATGTGATGATAGCCGGTGTAGATGGTGATGGCGTCCGCCCACGACCAGCCGATTTCCCGATAGTTGCCGTCGGCCGTGCCCACGTTGCCGGTATAGAGGTTGCCTGGTCCGACCTGGGCCAGGCACAGGCTTGGCGGAGAGCCGCTACTTGTACTAGGCGTTACTCCCCGGCAAAAGCCGACCGTCACGCGTTTGTCATTCGGGCGGCCAAGCTTGCATTCGGCCAGCGCCGCAGTGTTGCTCAAACCGTCCGAAATCATGCCATAGGAGATCACGGAGTGCCCGCCGCCCCCGCCGAACACGCCGCGGCACTCATTCCAATTCCATTCCAGCCAATAGTCGCCCCGGTTTCCGTGGTAACTCGTTTGCTGCGGGCCTTCCGTTCCGCCGCCCGTCGTTTCTACATAAGTGTATTGTTCATCGGAAGGGCAGAGGAATGCCGAGATTCTGGTGCCCGTCACGGCATTTGTCGCCCAGGGCTGCGACGAGTAGCAGACGGAGTCAATGAAGGTGTTGTAGAGCGCCTGTTGCTCGATGTAGGGCAACAGCACGGTGAGATAGCTCCAACGACTGCTGGTGGCAGGCCATTGCGGGTTCTTGGGATTGTTGGGATCGTTGTAGACTGCCAAGAGCGGCTGGTAGCCCTGGGTCGGCAGTTGCTTGTTCACGTCATGGAAGTTCTGCAGACCGATTCCCAATTGCTTCAGGTTGTTGACGCACTGCGAACGCCGTGCGGCTTCGCGCGCGGCCTGCACGGCCGGCAGCAACAGAGCGATCAGGATTCCTATAATAGCGATGACGACAAGTAGCTCGACGAGCGTGAAACCGGCCCGAATTGCGGGTGAGCGACGGCGCAGCGGCGCAAAAACAGTGCGACGAAACATATTTTCCCCCAAAGGAATGAACAAGTGAAAACGCCGGTCAAGCCGGCGCGATCATGCCGTGCAAAGACGACAATCCCCTCCTGCCTCCGTCTCTTCCTGTTCCGTCTTTACCCCAGCTCGAAGTCCCGCCAAAACGCGAGGGACCGGCGATTTGAAATGTGTCTGGCAGGGCTGCCTTTACCCCGACCGCGCGGGAGTCTGTTCTGCCACGCTTACGTTCCTCGCGCACAACAAAACCCACACTCGCATAGGCTAGCTGCGCCCCAGAGATTACGCAATAACAAGTAAAAAATTTAGTTTTCTATGCTAAGTCAGTAAATACAGATGTTACGATCAGCAGGAAGCTACGGTCGGAAGACGTATTGGCCCCAGGACATCAGAAAGTCGTATTAGGAATCATTGATGAAAAACGATATATCTTAGTAAAAACCACGTTATTGACTATCAACGCTCGTAGGTCCGATCGCGTGCGTCATTGAGAGGCCGATGCATCATTTGCTGCCATGCGAACCACGTTGTCCGTGGGCGTATGAAAGCGAGATGCGAAGGTTAGACGCTCGAAGGTGAACCCCATTGTTCCCGCGCGATCTGCGGAAGTCTTCAAGCGAACCACGCGTTTGCGGTGCATACCGACCGACTTCCGGCGCATGAGCTCCGTTCTGCACATTCGCCTTCGCTGATCCGTAAATGTCGGGCGTCTGAATTCTCCCGACCCAGCACAACGGTCTCCTGCGCAATTGATTGCTTAAGCCCCACGCCTCATTTAGATTCACACGGGGCGAGAATGGTTGCGAAGACGGGGGCGATCCGCCCGCGAACGGGAACGCATGGGAATTGCCGCTGGTTGCCGCAATGCTGTATCTCTGGGGAGCTCAAATCTTGCGGCGCTTGGCGAGCTGGCTGAAAACCTGGCAAGCGCGGCTCGGTCTGTTGTTCGATCGCGACGACCGCAACCTGGAGCATTTAACGCGGGCCATCGCTCTCTCTCCGGACAATTCGCGCAGCTATGAGTTGCGGTCGCAAATCTGGCTGGCGCGGGATGAGAACGAGCGCGCCGTCGACGATTGCAACGAGGCGCTCCGGCGCCGCCCATCAGCAATTGCCTACAACAATCGCGGCGTGGGCTACCTCAAGATGGGCCGCTTCGCGGAGGCTCGGGCAGATTTCGATGAGGCCGTAAAGCGTTCGTCCGCCAGCCTGTACTGCGGCAATCGAGGAGTCGCCAAAGCAAGGCTTGGCGACCTGTCCGGCGCGGTTGACGATCTGAAGCATGCGTTGCAGCTTGATCCCAACCAGGCCTGGATGCATTCGGAATTGGCCAAAACCTATGCTTTGCTGGGCAGCGACGAACGGGAGTTGGAGCACTGGCACGCAACCATCCGCTGCGCAAGGCGTAATGCCGCCGCCTACGAAGGTCGCGGGCTGTACTTTCAGCGGCAAGCGATCCACGGCGCCGCGATCAAGAATTTCGACAAGGCGCTCGAGATCAATCCGCATAGCGCCGACTACCTGATCCACCGCGGCAGATCCTACGCCGCCCTGGCGCGGCGGGAGCAGGCGCTGGCCGACTTCGACGCGGCCATTCGCTTGGCGCCCTCGGCCGACGCGTTCATCCACCGGAGCGGCGCGCGGATGGACTGGGCACAGTTCTCGCTGGCCTTAGCCGACATTGAAGCAGCGCTGAAATTAAAGCCGGAACTCGCCGTGGCTTACAGTCAACGCGGCCTGACGCGGCTGCGCCTCGGCGAACCCGAGCTGGCGCTGGCTGACCTCCAACGGGCGATCGAGCTCGAGCCCCGCGAGGCGATCTTCTTCAACAACCGCGGTTACGTGCACCACGCGCGCGGCGAACACGCGCTGGCGATTGCCGATTATGAAGCGGCCATGGAACTGTCTCCCAGGCATCCCAACGCCTTTAAGAATTTGGCGCTGCTCTGCGCCACGTCTGCGGCGCAAGTGCATCGCGATGGCGCCCGCGCGGTGGAACTTGCCCGCCAGGCCATTGAGCTCTCACGCGGGCTGGAGCCCTCCTGGCACGAAATCCTGGCCAGCGCCTATGCTGAGGCGGGAGATCTTGAGGCCGCCTGGGAGTCGCTCGCCAAGGCGTCTGAGCCGGCGCCGATACCCCCATCGCCCGTCATGCCGGAAGAGGCGCCCGTTCAATTCTCGCTGCATTCCCTGTTGGCCGCAGTGACCATCGCCGCCTGCGCGCTCGGCATGGCGCGACCGCTTAGATCGACCGAAATATGGAACGAGATGGTGGTGACGCTCATGCCCGACGGGTACTTCGGCGTGTTTTTGAGCCTGCTGGCTGCGTTTGCACTGGGCCGCGGTGTGTGGCGAGGCCTGCGTTATGGCTCGCCGCGACAATATGCCGGCTGGCTGGGGATTGTTTTCGCCGCGGCGCTGGGCGCATGCGATGGCGTCTGGTCCGCAGTTTCGATGTATCGCGAGTTGTATTCCGACATTGTGCCGGGCACGCTGCAAGCAGGAGTGCCATGGAGATTGGGGTACGCCATCCTCGTGGACACCATGGTTCTGTATGTGAGCCTGGGCGCCGTCGCGCTCTTTTTGCTTCGCGCCTGCCTGGCCTTGCTGCCATTGGCCTGGCAAGTGCGACTGATGGGCGAAGCGGCGGCGCCGCGTTGACCAGACGCCCATTCATCGCAGTGCAATGCTCGCATGCTAGAAACGCTGTTCTTTCGCTCCCTTTCGTCGTCCGCATCGGAAAAGCGGGCCTTTGAAACCGAGCCGCGGAATTTGAAGTATACAAGATGCGGGATCTGGGGTTTGCTCTCCCGGCCCTCGCCATCCCATGGCTCTACCGCAAAACTCCGCATTGCACCCAA
>DASZUP010000191.1:0-1912 GCA_035547635.1 Pirellulales bacterium | reverse complement strand
GCTCAAGCTGCGCAAGGGCTCCGTCGTTCCGCTCGACAAACTGGCCGGCGATCCGGTCGACATCTTCGTCAACGGCCGGTTGATCGCCAAAGGCGAAGTGCTGGTGCTCAACGACAACTTTTGCGTGCGCGTGGCCGAATTGATCGCCGGCGAAGCGATGGGATAGCCGGACTCGAAGGTCCGGAGGAAGCGTACGGATGCGCGCCACGACAATCTGCCTGATCTTTTGCTGTCTGGCGCCGCTACGCCTCTTCGCGGCCGACGATTCGCCCGAACGCCAAGAACGGTATCCCTCGAACGCCGCCCGGCAAGCCGCAAGCGGCGCCCAATCGAAAGCGCCGCGCCGGCTGCCCGAGTCGCCCTCGGCGGAAGACCGGCGGTCGATCGGCGACGCCTCGGAAACGCCCGTCGAGCAGGCGGCGTTCGTCGAGAATGACACGGCGGCTGAAGGCGCTGGTCCATCGCCGCCTGCGAAATCGAACCTCGCGCGGGCTTTGCGGCCGCGCGGCGCCGGCAAGGCCGGCGGTAAAGAGGGCCAGGCGAACGAACGCGGCCGGCCGTTGGGCGCCGCCTCGTCGGCAATGACGGGCGTAGCGAGCTTGGCCGTCGTGTTGGGGTTGTTCTTCGCCGTCGCCTGGGCCATGCGCCGTGGCATGCCCGCCGGCCCCGCTCTGCTGCCGCGCGAAGCGGTCGAAGTCCTCGGTCGCACGCCGCTCGCCGGCCGGCAGCAGGCGCACCTCGTGCGCTGCGGCAACAAGGTGCTGCTGGTCTATCTGAGCCAAGGCGTCGCCGAAACGCTGACGGAAATTACCGATCCCGTAGAGGTCGACCGGCTCGTCGGCCTCTGCCGGCAAGCGCATCCGCAGAGCACAACCGCCTCGTTCCGGCAAATCTTGCAGCAGATCGGCCGCGAAAAGCCAACTGCGGGAGGCGCAGCGTGAAGCAAAAGCAAAGTCAAAATGCAAAATGCAAAATGCAAAACGCGAATTGCTATGTCGCTGTTCGCAGTGCGCTCATTTTGAATTTTGCATTTTGCGTTTTGCATTATTTACGGCCGACCGGTGGCTCCCGGTGGTTGCGGCCCAAGGCTGCGCTGGGTTGCGCGATGCTGATCTTGTCTTTCCTGGCTAGCCCCGCCGTCGCCCAACAGCCGCCCAATGCTCCTGCCCGGGTGGAACTGCCGGGCATGCTCTCGGGCGGGCCGTCGGTGTGGACCAGCCCGGAAGGGCTGACCTCGACGATCCAGGTTATGCTGCTGTTGACGGTGCTCAGTCTGGCGCCGGCCGTGCTGTTGATGACCACCAGTTTCATCCGGATCGTGATCGTGCTGGGCTTGCTGAAGCAGGCGCTCGGCACGCAGCAGTTGCCGCCCAGCCAGGTCATTACTTCGGTGGCGTTGTTCCTGACGCTATTGATCATGGCCCCGGTCTGGAAGCAGTCGTACGACGAAGGGATCAAGCCGTACAGCAATCGCGAGATCGGACTGGAGGAGGCCTGGACCGCCACGATTCGCCCGGTGCGGCAGTTCATGGCCGACCAGATCGAGCGCACCGGCAACAGCGACGACGTCTGGCTGTTCTTGGACTACATGCCCGACGCGCCGACGCCGCAAAGCTACGACGATGTGCCGATCCAGGCGCTGCTGCCGGCCTTCATGCTCAGCGAGTTGAAAACTTCGTTTCTGATCGGCTTTCAGATTTACTTGCCGTTTTTGATTTTGGACATGGTGATTTCGAGCGTCATGATCTCGATGGGCATGCTGATGCTGCCGCCCGTATTGATCTCGCTCCCCTTCAAGCTGTTGTTGTTCGTGCTCGCCGACGGCTGGCGGTTGGTGATCGGCATGCTGTTGGATAGCTTTCAACCGTTTACGTAAATACATGATTGTAGGGTGGGGCGCAGCCCCACGCGC
>DASZUP010000190.1:0-2670 GCA_035547635.1 Pirellulales bacterium | reverse complement strand
CGGCTTCAGACGGCGTCGCCGGCGGCATCGCGGATGGCAAGTCGAAGGCGCGCTCATTCTCGCCCAACGCCGCCGGCCTGGTCAACATGCCCGCCCCCGCCCGTGGCGCTGATTGGCGCAGCGGCGCCCAGGCCGGTTCTTGTTCTTGCGCCGTCGCCGGCAAGACCCAGCCGAGCAGCGCCGCAGCAAGCGCGGCGGCGGCGGTTCGATCGCGTATCGGCTGCCAAGCCATGAGTCGCCTTTAGTTTGCAGCAACGCAGTCGTGAGAGGCTTCCGGCATCTTGAGCCAGACCTCCTCCCGAAAGACTCTCACTTCGGCGGGCGCCGAGATGCCGAGGCGAACCGTCCCCCCTTCGACGGCGATCACCGTTAGCTCCAAGTCACATTGCGGAACGACAATCCGTTCACCCTGCTTACGACTAAGGACAAGCATCACACTCCCTCCTTGAGTCCATCGTGTCCAACGATTTTGCCGCTTTAGCTTAAGTTTGCACTCACACACCCGATCTCACGGCGGGCGAATTCCTCAAGTTTTGTCTTTGGACGCGGCGCCGAAGCCCTCAGTTCCCGAACAACGCCAACGCCTTGGCGTTGTAGTGGCTGCGAATGACATCTTCTTTGAGCCCCATCCCGCGCAACGAAAACCAGACGGCCTGCTCCACGAGTTGTTCGCGCGAAATGCCGTAATCGACGACGCGGCTGGGCGGTAGGTCGAAGATCAAGAGCATCACGGCCAGGTGGTGAGTCAGCCAGGCCCGCACGCTTGCATGCGCCGGCGTTTCGACCGCATCGCCCGCCGCGATCGCGGCCTTGATGCATTCCTCCACTTTGGGCAGCCAACCCGAAGTCACGCGCTGCAATAGCAGCATGGCGAATTCGCCGTCTTCCATCAGGCTGCGCAGCACCAGGCGAACCTGAATCGCCGTGTCTTCGTTCTCTGCCGATCGCCCGCCGACCAGCTTCGAAACGAGCAAATGGACCATCAACACGAGCGTCGACGCCGACGGCTCGAGCGTTTTGAGCCGGGCCATTCTCTCCGGATCCTGGTGATTGCAGCACGAGACGAGCATGGCCGAGTAGAGCGCTTCCTTGTTGGGGAAATGCTTGAACAACAGCGCCTCGGAAACCTCGGCGGCTATGGCCAATTCTCGAGTCGTCGTGCCGTGGAACCCTTTTTCGGCGAAGACCCTGCGTACGGCTTTGACGATCGCCGCGCGGCGCTCTTCGCTCGATAATTTCAACGTCGCTTTCATGGAATCCCCGCAACTGGTCTTCAAGGGGCGTGAGTATACGCTCACTCACAAAAATCCGCCAAGAGCAGTTTTGCGGTTCCGAGACGATGGTTTTCCCCTCGCAATGACAAGCTTGCGTTGCCGAGTTCCGGCGTGTTGCTGGAAAGGTGGGGCGGCCTGCCGGGCCGCCAGGTAGCTAAAAGGCGGCCTGGCGGGCCGGCCCACGTTGACGCGACGCGTTTGGCTGACCGCAAGTTTCCTGGTCGCGAGGGCAGGGCATTTGCGGAGTCTGGCCCTCTTGGCGGTTGCTGGGTAGTCTGGAGAGAGCCTCGCCGCATGCGGCTTGCGTCCCTAATTGCGTTTGCCATGCCTGTTCAATTCGTTTGTCAACAATGTCACCGGCGGCTCAGCGTGACGCAGCGCAAGCGCGGCGCCGTGGTCAATTGCCCGAAGTGCGGACATCCGAACGTCGTGCCACACGACCTGCCGGCCGCTGACGATGAAGCGGCCGTGGCGCCGGAGCAGACATCGGCCGCCGAACCGCAGATTCCCAACGTCGTAGTCTTTGACGACGTGCCCGAACTGATCGCCGAGCAAGAACGGGCATCGGTTCAAATCGTTCAGGCCTTGCCGTCCAGCCCGGCGACCGTTTTGCCTCCGCCGAGCCGTCCGCCTACTCAACCGTCGCAGAGCAGTCTGCCAGCACAGCCGGCGCCGACGATCCAGCCTGCAAGTCCCCCGCCGATTCCATCTTTTCCCTGGTCGCATCCGGTTGAGGCGCCTGCTGCCGCAGCGTCAAGAACGACCGAGGCGATCGCGCGACTCAAACCCCGGCCTGAAGATGCGCTGCTGCTCCTCAGTCGCCGGGCCGTCTATGCGTTGGCGGGATTGTTGCTCGCCGTGTCGCTGTTCGCATTTCTGGCCGGCTTCCTGATCGGGCGCGGACGACGTTCGGCCGGACCGGGCGTCGCGGCCGAAGAAGCGGCGGCCGAGGTCGATCCGGTCGCACTCGAAGGGGGTGTGATCTATTCGGCTGCACCGGGGCAATTCAAGCCCGACGTTGGCGCCGTGGCGATTGCGCTGCCCGTTGACAAGACGCCTGCCGAGAAGCTGCCGGCCGCGGGTTTGCGAGCGGGCGACTCCGAAGAGTCGCAGTGGGCGCCGATGGCCAACGCTCTGGCCTCCTTCGGCGGGGCCGTGGCGCGGGCCAACGATGAGGGCGACTTTCAACTGGTCGTGCCGCGGCCCGGCGACTACTACTTGCTACTGATCTCTCGCCACGCCAAACGCCCGGCCGCCAAGGCGATCGACAAAGAGGACTTAAGCCAACTGGCCGCCTATTTCGCCGATGGCGCCGGCCTGATCGGCCCGGACAAATACGTTTGGAGCCGCCGCCGTCTGGCCGGCGTTCCGGCGCCCTTGAACCAAGATTTCGGCG
>DASZUP010000189.1:0-3232 GCA_035547635.1 Pirellulales bacterium | reverse complement strand
GTCGAGAGAGGCCAGCAGCCGGCGCCGATCGCGCAGCCGATCGACGCCGATGCGAGGTTCGACCGCCTCGACCTGCACCGCGTCGCCTCGCAGATCTTGATCGACCACGAACGGGTTATGCGTATCGCCGAGAAAGCCGGGCGCCTGGCCGTGCAGGACCGTGCCGTTGGAGCGGTGCATTAAAGGGCCGACTCGCACCCAATTGGGCAACTTTCCGCCGGCGCCGCGGAGATGATCGATGACCGCGCCGAAGCAAGGAAAGTCGTTGGGCGACGGCGGAAAGTCGCCGCGCGCGTAGACTTCGCGAGGGTGCGCATGCCCGGTCATCGCCGGCAGGCTGGCCTGTACGTGATTGGGGTTGTCGTGAGACATGGCTCGCACGATGGCCAGCCGATCGGCCAGACGCGAGAGACGCGGCAAAACTTCGCCGAACTGCACGCCCGGCAAGGCCGTATCGATGGCTCCCAACTCGCCGCGCACTTCCGCGGGCGCCTGGGGTTTGGGATCCCACGTTTCGTGCTGGGGATGGCCGCCATGCAGGTAGATCAAAATCAGGCTCTGTGCGGCCGGTGATTGTCCGGCCGCGGCTCCAGTCTGCCGCGCGTGCAATAAGCCAGGGAGCGTGAGCCCCAGTCCCGCCGCGGCGCCAAGGGACAAAACTTCTCTGCGCGTGCTGCGAGAAAGCTGGCGGAATTGAGGGCAACCATCGGCATAAAGCATCCCGTGCGTTCCTCCTGCCGGTCATTGTAAGGCGGTTCTTCGCTATCAATCAACATCGATCGATGGATTGGGACCGCAGACGACGCGGGACGATTCAATCAGCGTCCCGAGGGGGACGATGCTTCGGCGCGATTGGCAATTCTGCGTTTTCCTTGATTCGAGAGTTCGCACGCGTTCGAATGAAGCGTCTTAGCGGGGCAGGCTGATCTTGCTATTTCACGTTTCCCGTGCCCGTTCCCAAGCAGCGTCGATTTTCATGCAAACGAACGAAATAGCGTCTGCCTGGCGCCGACGGATCGGTCCCGGTGCAATCCTGCTGCTAGCCGCCGCCGCCGGGCTGTTGCTCGTCCTGCTATTCGTCCTTGGCGTTTGGATCGCCGGGCGGCGAGGATTGAATGAACAACTGGCGCAAATTCGCGCGGCAGACGAACCGACGTCGGCCACAGAACTCGAAGCGTTCTACACGGCGCCCGAGAGCGGCCGCGATACGACCCAACTCTGGCTGGATGCGATTGCACCGCTCGACACGCCGCAGTTCCAAGCCGACGCCAAGGATTTGCCGTTCGTAGGCGCGGGGCCGGATCAGATTCCCCGGCCTGGTCAGGCGTGGCCGCAATTGGAAGCGGCCGAAGAGCTGCTGACCCGGCATCGCCGCTCGCTGGAGCTGATGCACGAAGCTTCTCGCCAGGGCGGCCAGGCGAGGTTTCCCACGCGATTCACCGAAGGCCTTGCCATGCTTCTGCCTCACGTTCAACAACTGCGCGGGGGCGCGCGTCTGCTGGCGCTGGAGTCGGCGGTCGAAGCGCATCGCGGCCGAGTCGACGCCGCGATCGATGCGGTTGCGGCGATATTCGCCGCCGCGCGCAGCTTGGAGCAGGAGCCCGTGCTGATTTCGCAGCTCGTGCGCATGGCCCTGGACGGGATGGCCCGCGATCGAACGGAGTGGTTGTTGTCGGCGGTCGCTCTCGACGATGCGCAATTGGCCCGACTCGACGCCGAACTGGCCGCCTGCGACTATCGGAATTCGTTACGCCGAGCTCTGATCGGCGAGCGGGTGATGGGGATCGAAGCGTTTGCCAACCCGGCGGCGTTGGGCGATGAGCAATTCGGCAAACTGAGCCTGATCAGCACCAGTCGCGACGAGACGATGTACTTGCAATTGATGGGCGAACTGATCGCAGCGTCCGGCCGCTCGGGGACTGCCGCCCAAGCAGCGGCGACGAGCGTCGAGAATCAATTAAAACAACTCGGCGCATCAGCCGTCTCCAAGCTGAGCAATCCGATGACGCTACTGCTCATGCCTGCGATCGGCGCATGCCTGGACGCCGCCCGCCGCAATGAAGCCGGACGCGACGCGACGCGCGTGGCCCTGGCCCTCCAGCGCTTTCAGCTTGTTCACGGCCGGCTGCCGAAGATGCTTGATGAATTGACGCCGAAGTTCTTGAGCCAGTTGCCGCTTGACCCATACGGCGGCGCGCCGCTGCGTTACCGATTGGACGCCCAAGAATACACGGTTTACAGCATCGGCAAAGATGGCATCGACCAGGGCGGACGCTCGGAACCGGCCGGTCAGGCCGATGATGTGGCGGTCCGGGTCCGCCGCGTCGATACGCCCGGGACTGGCGCCGTGCGGTAACCGTCGTTCGCGATTCGGACGCTTCGCTTCGCAGAGCCCAAGGCAGCGTCCCGTCGCTGCCGGTTGAAAATTTAACAAACAGTTGGATTTTCCTCGGCGCTGAATTAAGATGGCGCCGCTCGGCGGCAAATTGCCGTGCGTTTCCTCTCGCGTTCGCACTTCACGATCAGGCGTCTCCCGTGGAGGTCGTCGGCACGATGTTGGCGTGGTTCCTGACAGGGCGATGGCCGGCCCTTGCGGCGGTGCTTGTCGCGTCGTCCGGCTGCGGAACTCCCGACGATTCGTCGCGAGTTGCGGCCAGCGGGCTGGTCGACGTTGCCGGACGCGAGGCGCCTGACGGGACGATCAGCTTTGCGCCGCTTGGTCCGGCGGGCGGCCCGGCCGCCGTTACGTCGGTCAAAGCGGGGAGATATTGCTTCACAGCCAGGCAGGGCCCGCCTCCAGGTCGGCATCGCGTGCTGTTCATTGCCGAGGAAGGGGGCAAGCAGCGACGCTTTGACGCCGCTCAGGATGCAGCGGCTGCTGCTGCCGCGGCGCCAGGACGCTGGCAAACCGAGGTCGAAGTGCCAGACCAGGCTGCTTGCGATCTTCCCGTCCATCTTGAATAGGACCTTGCCGATGTCGACGCGCACTCGCCAAAGCGGCTTTACGCTGGTGGAACTGTTGGCGGTGATTGCGGTCATTGGCTTGCTCATCGCACTGTTGCTGCCCGCGGTGCAAGCGGCGAGAGAGGCTGCGCGCCGGACGCAGTGCGAGAACAAGCTCAAGCAAATCGGCATCGCTTTGATCGCCTATCACGACATCCACCGCCGATTTCCCATCGGCAACGTCTCTACGACGTTCTGGACTTTTCAAACGGCGCTCCTCCCGCAGCTC
>DASZUP010000188.1:0-7390 GCA_035547635.1 Pirellulales bacterium | reverse complement strand
CGGGGGGGCGGCCGCGGCTCCAATGGCCTGGTTGGCGCGCACCGGCGGCGCGCGGGCGGCGCCGGCCCTGATGATGGCCGCCCTGGGATTGTCGCTGCCCGGCCCGGTCGTCGGGTTAGCAATCATCGGCCTGATGAATCGTCCGTCCATTCCCCCGCTGGTCTGGCTTTACGATCATTCCATCGCGGCGCCCTGCCTGGCGCAGACGTGGCGAGGGATGCCGTTGGCCATTCTGGTTTTGTGGCCGGCATTTCGCAGCCTGCCGAGAGAACTGCTGGAAAGCGCGGCCGTCGACGGGGCCCATGGGCCGACCATCCTGGGCCGAATCGTTCTGCCGCTGCGTCGCCGAGCGCTGCTGGCCGCCTGGCTGGCCGTATTCGCCGTGGCGCTGGCCGAACTGGACGCCACCGTGTTAGTGGTCCCCCCCGGGGTAGAAACCCTGACGATCCACGTCTTCAATCTGCTCCACTATTCGGTCGAAGATCGCGCCGCCGGCATTTGTCTGACGTTGTTTCTCGGCATTCAGCTCGGCACAATCCTCGCGGGCCGGCGGGCGTTTCGACGTTGACGCAGCGCGGCTCGATTTCTACACTTCCGACTCATTTCGAGCCATTTTTTCTCTCGACCCGCCCGGGGCGTCTGCTACCGTAAAGGTAGTGGCCCGGTGGTTGGCGGGCGTCGCCGGCAAGCACCGGCTGGGCGTCGATGCGAGCAACCGCTTGCGTCGCCAGGCTTGGGGACTGACTTCCAGCAACGTTGACGGAGAGCCATTTGTCCATGCGCGGTCTGGCCTGCTTTTTCGCCCTGCTCCTGGCTGTTCCCGGCGTCGCGGACGCCGTGGAACATGTCGTACTCAAACGCGAAGGGCGTGAAATCTCCATCGCAGGTCGCCTGCTGGTGACGGCCGAAGATAACGGCATGCTGGTCCTGACCCCCGACGGCCGACTATGGTCCGTGCTGCCTGAAGAGATTGTCGAGCACTCCAACGACGGAAAGCCCATGACGCCGTTGTCCAGCGACGAGCTGGGCGAGCAGTTGTTGAAGGAGCTGCCGGCGGGGTTCGAGACTTACGCCACGCAGCATTACCTGATCTGCTACAACACTTCGCGGGTTTATGCGCACTGGTGCGGCGCGCTGTTCGAGCGGCTGTATAAAGCCTTCACCAACTTCTGGAGTCGCAAAGGCTTTGAGCTGCACGAACCGGAGTTTCCGTTGGTGGCCATGGTGTTCGCCGATCGCCAATCGTACGACGCCTTCTCTCGTCGCGAACTGGGCGATGGGGCGCCCGCCGTGATTGGCTACTACAACCTGCGGTCCAACCAAATGACCATGTATGACCTGACGGGCCTCGAGGCTTTGCGCAGCCCCGGTAACCGCCGCGGTTCGCCGAAACAGATCAGCCAGATGCTGGCCCGGCCGGAAGCTGAACGGATGGTGGCCACCGTGATTCACGAAGCAACGCACCAGATTGCCTTCAACTGTGGTCTGCAGACGCGGTTCGCCGACATTCCGTTGTGGATCAGCGAGGGCATTGCCATCTACTTCGAAACGCCCGACCTGGGCCGTTCCAATGGCTGGAGCACCGTGGGCGCCGTCAATCGCGGCCGCCTGGCCGGTTTTCGAGATTACCTCAGTCGCGGCCGGCCGGCCGACTCGCTCGTCACGTTGATTTCAAGCCACGAACGGTTGCGAGATCCGCGCCGCAACGCCGATGCCTACGCGGAAGCCTGGGCGCTGAACTTCTTCCTCATCCGGCAGCGCGAGAAGCAGTACCTGGCCTATCTGAAGATGCTCTCGGAAAAGGATCCGCTGCTGCCGGACGATCCCGAAACCCGGTTGCTGGAATTCAACCAGGCATTCGGCAACCTTGAACAACTCGACGCCGAGTTCTTGCGCCACATGAGCAAGGTCCGATAGGCGCGTCCAAGGTCCAAAGTCCAAGGTCCAAGGTCCAAAACCAACGAGGCACGCGCCGCTCAAAAAAACTCCCCCCACCCTCCTCTCTTCTTCCGCCTCCCTCTCCAAAAATCCTCGCCAGCCGGCAGGGGCGGTGTTATAGTAACAATCTACGCTTCCGGTCTCCGGACCCCCCGCCTTTATCGCTATCGAGGAGCCTCGTTCATGACCGATACCGTTCGTCGTGCGCAATCTTCCGTTCCCTCGCGACGGGATTTTCTCAAAAGTTCGACGGCGGCCGCGGTCGGCGGCGCCATGCTCGGCGGCCTGGCTCTGCCGCGCAGCGTGCATGCCGGAGTTGACGACGTGTTGAAGATCGGCCTGATCGGCTGCGGCGGGCGTGGCACAGGGGCCGCCGCCCAAGCGCTGGCCGCCGATAAGAACGTGAAGCTCACCGCCATGGGCGACGCGTTTTCCGATCGGCTGCAAAGCAGTCTGGAGAATCTCAAGAAGCAGACCCCGGCCGAGAAAATCGACGTGAGCGAAGACCGTCGCTTCGTCGGTTTCGACGCCTACCAACAAGTCATCGACAGCGGCGTTGACGTGGTTTTGCTCTGCACGCCGCCTCATTTCCGTCCGGCCCATCTGAAGGCGGCCGTTGCGGCCGGCAAGCACATCTTTGCCGAAAAGCCCGTGGCGGTCGACGCTCCCGGCGTGCGCAGCGTGCTGGCCACGGCGGAGGAAGCCAAGAAGAAGGGGCTGGCGATCGTTTCAGGTCTCTGCTACCGCTACGACCTGCCGAAACGCGAGACGATGAAGCGGATCCACGACGGCGAGATCGGCGACGTCGTGGCCATCAACGTGAACTACAACACCGGCACCTTGTGGATGCACCCGCGCAAGCCCGAGTGGAGCGACATGGAGTGGCAGTTGCGCAACTGGCTCTACTTCACCTGGCTCTCGGGCGATCACAACGTGGAACAGCACGTCCACAGTCTCGACAAGGCAGCCTGGGTCATGAACGACGAGCCGCCGGTCAAAGCCTTCGGCCTGGGCGGACGCCAGGTGCGAACGCAGCCCGAGTTCGGCCACATTTTCGACCACCACGCCGTGGTCTATGAATACGCCAGCGGCGTCAAGCTGTTCGCCTACACCCGGCAGCAGGCCGGCTGCAGCGTCGACGTCTCAGACTATGTGATGGGCACGAAAGGCACGGCCGACGTGATGCACCACGAGATCCGAGCCGCCGACAAGTGGCGATACCGGGGCGAGAAGCCCAACATGTACCAGGTCGAGCACAACGAGCTGTTCGCCAGCATCCGCTCGGGCAATCCGATCAATAACAGCGAGTACATGGCCCGCAGCTCCATGTTGGCCATCATGGGCCGCATGGCGACCTACACCGGCCAGACGATCACCTGGGACCAGGCCCTCAACTCGAAGGAAGACCTGACCCCGGCGAAGTATGAATGGGGCCCGCTGCCGGTCGCTCCGGTGGCTCTGCCGGGCGTCACGCAGTTTGTGTAAGCCGTTTACCCGGCCCGCAGCGCCTGCTCGACGCGGCGAATGGCGTCTTCCACGTCCCAGGCGCCGTCGTTGGCTTCCAGCGCAACGTGGTCGGCCATCCAGGCGTTGATCTTCTTCTGGGCGGAGATCACCGTGCTGTGGCTGCGGCGGCCGAAGTAGTAGCCAATCTCGCTGAAGGCGGCTCGCGTGTGCTTGCGAGCCAGCCACATGGCCAGCATGCGAGGATGGCTGATCTGCTTTCCCTTGCGGTTGGATTGCAGGCTCTTCGGCTCCAGCCCGAACACCTGGCACACGGCCTGCTCAATATCGGGCAGGCGCACGCTGCGCGTTGCGTGCCGCAACAGCTCGCTCAACGTCTCCTCGGCCATCGCCAGACTGATCGGCTCGCCCGAGGCCAGGCTGGCGGCGTGCAGGCGATTGAGGGCGCCGGCCAATTCGCGGGCATGCCGCTGGAAATGGGCCGCAATATACTCCTGCACCTCGGCCGGCGCTTTGAGCTCTTGGCGTTCGGCCATCTTGCCCACGATCCCCAATCGGGTTTCGTAGTCGGGCGATTGCAATCCGCAGGCCAGCCCGCCTTGCAAACGCGTGATCAGTTCGGGTCCGAGTTCGTTCAATTCGTTAGGCGGTCGGTCGGCGGCGAACACGAGCTGCCGGCCTTCGCGGGCAAAATCGTCGATCGTGTGCAGCAGCTCGACCAGCGTGGCTCGCTTGCCTGCCAGGAACTGAATGTCATCGATGATCAACAGATCGAGTCCGCGATACTTGCGGCGGAAGTTCGGCAGACCGCTGCCGTGCAAGGCGCCCAGGAATAACGTCGTGTATTGCTCGGCCGAAAGATATACCGCCTGGCAGCGAGCCTGTTTGCGACGGACCTCGGTCCAGAGCCCTTCCAGCAGATGCGTCTTGCCGACGCCGGTCGGTCCGAACACCAGCAGCGGCGAAGAAGGCCCCAGCCGCTCGGCGATCGTTTGCACGGCGACGTGCGCCAAGCGGTTGGCCGATCCAACGACGAACGAATCGAGATCGGCGAACCGCCTGCGCGTCTCTGCGCTCGCTTGCCGAGGCGCCGCCTTGACCGCCGTCGCGGATGCGGCCTGCATGGCCGGCTTGCGAATCGGAATCGTCGCTCGCGTCTGGGCCAAGGCGGGATCGATGCGAAAACTGACGGGCAGCGTCTTGCCCAACGTCTCCTCGCAGGATGCTTCGATCTGCTGGCGGAAGTTCTTCCGCAGCCAATCCTGAAAGAACTGGTTGGGCACGCACACCGTCAGCGACTCGTCGGATAGATCGAGTCGCGTGTTGGCGCCGAACCAGAGTTCGAATCGCTCGTGTCCGACCTTGTCAGCCAGCGCAAGTCGCAGAGCCGACACGATCTCCATATCGTCCGTGGTCACTTCCTGATGGTCCCCAGCGCACAAACTCCCCCAGCCGAATACGCTTTCTTAGCGCACTCGTTGCGTACCGCGAGCGCACGGTCACAAGAAAACTAGGGGGAGAGGCGTGTCTTCGACAGCCGCCTAAAGGATTGTTGAATGTCACCCAGCGGGGTCGATTGTACGCGTGCTAGCGTGGCTGTCAAAGAGAATCAGTCGCGCTGCGAGAGCAACGGTGGGACGTGGTCCCTGGCAGGCAGCAAAAAGTCCGCGAAACAGCGTTAGCTTCCCATGTCGAGCAGGTTAGAAAAAAGTTTTCAGCCGGCGTCGACAGGCGTGGAAAAACTGTCGGCTTGCCAAGCCCGCGAAGTGAAGTCGTTTTTCTCGCGCGCCGCAAAGCCTTATGCCGCAAGGCGCTGGCGACGCGGTTCGCTCGCCGCGAGAGTCGACAGGGTTCAGTCCAATCACGTCTCCAACACGTGCAGCCAAACGCTGCGACGGTCCCAAATGACAAAACCCGCCGCCGCGTAAATATCGATCGCAGGCTTGTTGGCGGCGTCGACTGCGAGAATCAGACGACCTCGCCCAGACTGCGCGCACAGCCACTGGGCGTACCGCACCACTTCGATGCCCAGGCCCTTGCCGCGGGCCTCAGGCAGCAACCCCATATAGACCAGGAGCCGCTGGTCCGAGTCCGCGAAATCGGCCAGCAGCAAGCAGCCGGCGTTGCGTTGCTCGTGCCGCACGACAAACCACAAGGCAGGATCAAAGGAACTGGCGCCACGATAGCTAGCCAACGCATCGGCGCAATCCTGCACGCCGTTCAGCGCCGGACAATCGAGCGTCTGCTCGTAGGTGCCTTCGACCAGCAGGGCAAGTTCGGCGTCGGAGCGCGTTGAGGTCGGTTCAAACGTCACCCTCGTTGCCGGCGGCGTCTTCGGAAAGGCGGCCTGCAGGCTGACCAGGTACAGCAAGTCCGTCAGATGCGTGAAGCCGCCGGCGCGCAAGCGCTGGGCATCGCGGCCGCCGTCGGCGGCAAGCATGGCTTGCACGATCCGTACGTTCTGCGTTCCCAGCCAGGCAACCGCCGCCTGCAACAGCCGACGCGACACGCCTTCGTCGTCCGCTTCGCCCAAGGCGATCTGAGGCGGCCAGATACCGGCCGAGCGGCCAAGCTGAACTTCGCAATACAGCGCTCCTACCACGCGCTCTCCGCGTTGCGCCAGCAGCAGCCCGTCGAGAGGTTCTCCCTCCGCCGCCTTGGCCAGCGTCTGAGCGGTCAGCGCTTCGCGAACGCTTTCCGGCACGCAGGCCAGCGCAAGCTTCAGCGCCGCGTCCCGCTCATGCGGGCGCGCCGCGCGAATCTGCAACTGCTCGGATTGGACCACCTCCATGGGACTGAGAATATCGCAAAACGGCCGGCTGCGTCAGCGCCGCTTTGTCTGCAGTCCGCTGCGCCCCGCTTTGGTCGGACGGCCCAAAAGAGGGCCACGCAGCCCGCCTGACCGGCGCCGACTCGTCAGGCTCTTGGGCTCAACATTCGCCGTGTTCCGCCGAAAAACTTCGGCCTTGCCGCGGCGCGCGCACGCCCTATGCCGTATAATCCCACACAGGGCAAGTCTTGACGCACCACTCGCTCGAGGAGTTCTGGTCGCATGCAACGACTCTCTTGCTTGTTGATGGTCGCCGGTCTCTGCTCAGGCTACGCCGCGACGGCGCTGGCGCAGCCCGCTTTGGAACGCCTCGAACAGCAAGTCCGCGAGCGGTCGCCGGGCGCCGGCGACCAGACCGGCGCGGGAATCGACAACACCGGTTACCTGGGCGTGGTGGCGGACGACCGGATGGATTCCGGCAAGGGCGTGCGGATTGTGCAGATCATTCCCGGCTCGCCGGCGGAACAAGCGGGTCTGAAGACGGACGACCTGGTCACGGCCGTAGCGGGCAAGCCGGTCCGTTCGATGGATGATCTGGCGAGGATTCTGAGCCCGATGGTCATCGGCTCGCGCGTGACCTTCGAATATAAGCGCGACCGCAAGACGCAAGAACTGGAAGTCACGCTCGGCCGCCGCCCGCCGGAAGGCGAGCGTCCGTTTCAAGACTTTGGCATGCTCCCTCAGGACGCCGAGCTCCGCCACACGCCCGATGCGCATCAACCCGGCTTACTGGGCGTACGCGTGGAAGGGGTCACGGAAGAGCTGATGAACAAGCTCAACCTGCCGTCGACCGACGGCGCCTTTATCGTGCACGTCAATCCCGGCTCGCCCGCCGCGCGGGCCGAGTTGCCGCTGCAGGGCGTGATCGTCGCCATCGACGACAGCCAGGTCTCGACGACGGCCGATCTCAAGCGTCTGGTCGCCGCCGCCGGCGCCGGCGCGACCGTGAAGGTTTCTTATTATGCGCAAGGCGATCTTCGCGAAGCCGCCATTCGTCTGGCCGGGGCGCCCGGCCCTGCCGCCCCTGCCGGCCCGCTGCCGCTGGTCGGTCCCTGGCGCCTGCCGCCCAACCTCCCCAACGGGCCGCCGGCGCTCGATGCCGAGCGCCGGCTGGAATTGCTCGAAGAGCGCATGGAGCGACTGGAGCAACGGCTGGGA
>DASZUP010000187.1:0-15214 GCA_035547635.1 Pirellulales bacterium | reverse complement strand
CGGCCTCTGAGAAGCTGCTGCCGATCGTGTATGAGGAGTTGCGGAAGCTGGCGTCCGTCCAGTTGGCCAAAGAGCGCCCCGGTCAAACGCTGCAAGCGACGGCCTTGGTCCACGAAGCCTATCTGCGTTTGCTCGGCGGCGCCAACCCCGAGCAGTGGAACAGCCGCGGGCACTTTTTCTCCGCCGCGGCGATCGCGATTCGGCGGATTCTGATTGAAAACGCCCGGCGGAAGGACAGCCTGAAGCGAGGAGGCGGACTTGTGCGGCAGGAGATGAACGATGTGCCCGATGAGCTGGCCGAGCCGAGCGAGGACCTGCTGGCCCTCGACGAAGCGTTGACCAAGCTTGCCGGCATTCACGCCCAAGCGGCTGAAGTAGTGCAACTGCTCTATTTTGCGGGACTTACGCTGCCAGAAGCGGCCCAGGCACTGGATGTTTCGCCGCGAACGGTCGGGCGGCTGTGGGCATACGCTCGCGCCTGGCTGCGCCGTGAGATGGAAGGAGATGGCGCCCTGCTCAAGAATCGGTAAAAAAATTGGCCAACTTGTTCGGCCAAATGCGCACGTTTCAGTGGGAAATTTCATTACCGACCAGGGCCTGGCCGGAATTAAGCATTATGAGAACCTGAGCGAACTTACCTTGATTGACGCATCCCGGCTCGGCGATGAAGGCATCCGCCGCTTTCTTGACTGCAAGCATCTCCAGCGGCTGGCTGTCAGCCGCACGCGGGTTACTGCCGCCATGATTGCCGAGTTCCATCGACGGTTGCCCGACTGCAGAATCGAATCCGACGCGGGCGTCATGGAACCGCAGGCGCGAAAGACGCGAGAGGATTAACCGCGATGGCCGAAGGTTTCAATGCTTACCACAAGTGGCTTGGCATACCGTTGGCGGAGCAACCCGCCAATCATTACCGGCTGCTCGGGATCGGACTGTTCGAAGAAGATTCAGAAGTCATCGAAGGGGCTTGCGACAGGGCCATGGCACACGTGCGGACGTTCCAAGCCGGCCCGCACTCGGCGTTATCGCAGCAGATTCTCAACGAGCTGGCTGCGGCGCGCATCGCGCTGCTTGATCCGCAAAAGAAGGCGGCTTACGACCGTGAACTGCGCCGCTCGTTGTCGCCTGCGGCCGCTCCAGCGCCGCGTCCTGCTCCCGCCCCGGCGGCGCCCGTTCCCATCCCCGTTGCGCCTTTGGAACAGGGATCGCCGCCGCCGCCGTCGCGGCGCTCAACCAACGCGTCTTCGCCGCCAGCGCGCAGACGGCCGATGCGTTCGTCTTTTGCAGGCTCCTGGATGGCAGCCGCGGCGACGTTGTTGATTGGCGGGCTGATTGCCGGCGTTGCGATCTACCGTTTTCAAAGGCGGCCACGTGCGGATATCGCCGGCAACCGCCCCGGCGAGCAGACGCAAAGCGCAGATCAATCTACCGGAGGGTCGCAGGCCGGCTCCGCAACGAGCCAGGGAGGCTCGTCTGAGCGGCCGAACAACTCGTCACGACAAGGCGTCGCGCCAAGTCTGGTTTCTTCAGAAGGCGAGTCGGCGACCGCTTCGCCAGGCGCCATTGATCTGCTCGCCAAGATCAATCCCGACACAGACGCAGCCTATGGGCGCTGGGAAAAAAGAGGCGATCGACTGCTGGCGCCGGGCACGGCATTCGCGCGGTTGGAGATTCCTTTTGAACCGCCCGAAGAATATGAATTGACGGGAACGGTCGAATGCGATTCGCACGCCGACGGCTTCTGCCTGGGACTGGTCGTCGGCAACGCGCAAACCACGCTCATCGTCGACGGCGCCAATCAGACGACCTGGCTGGACCAGGTCGACCAAAGCGGCAGCGACAATGAAACGGCGAAGAGCGGCCGGTTTTTGAAAGACGGCCAGCCGAACATGGTGGTCTGCACGGTGCGGAAGACGGGGGTGCAGGTGGTTTGCAACGGCGCGACGCTGATTGATTGGAATGGCGCCGCCGGCCGTCTTTCGACGGCGCCTTGGTGGAAGACCGCCGAGCCGCGCCGTCTCTATCTCGGCACGCTCGGCCCTTCGTACACGGTCAGCAAGTTGGAATTGCGGCCGCTTGGAACGGCGACTTCGGCTGACTCGAAAGTCCCCCGCGGCCCGGCCGACGCCCAACGCGAAGGCGATGGTAGAGGCAAAATCGGCTTCCAAGCGGCCGAAGGGACGGTCCGCATCCGCAAGGCACGGATCAAAGCGGCTTCCGACTCGCAGCCGCCTCCCGCCGCTGTGGCAGCTACGCCTGGAGGCGTCAACGCGGGCTCGGCCAAGGCGGACCGGCTCGGCATGGAGGATTTGATCGGCGAGCCTCGCAGCAGCGCGTCCCGAATTGAAAGTTCCCAAGCGAGCCCGGCGCCGGCTTCCCAGCGGCGCAGCCTGGCGGACCTGACCAGCCGTCCGCAAGGCTTGCCTTCGCCGCCCGAGGGCGAGATGCTGGCCCAAGCGAAGGAGACGGTGGCAAACCGCTACAAGGCGGACGAGGCCGCCGCCAAGACTCCGCAGTTGAAAGCCGCCTTGGCGCAGCAGTTGATCCAGGAGGCGCAGCGCGTCGATAACGACCCTGCGTTGCGTTACGCGCTACTCGATAAGGCGTGGAGACTGGCCGCCGATTCCGGTGGCGCGCAGGCGGCCTTCGCCGCGATCGATGAGCTCGACCGTTCGTTCAACGTCGACGCGCTCGCCTTGAAGTTGGAAGCGTTGAAGGCCGCGAGTCAATCTCCGCCCAGCCTGCCTTCCAAGCAGGAACAACTCGGCTCGGCTCAGGAGTTGATCGAAACGGCAGCCGACGAAGACCGCTATGTCGAAGCTAAACGAGCCGCGAGCCTGGCGCTGCAAGCGGCGCGGGCGCTGAAGGACCTCGACGCGAAAGAACTGCTCAGCGCGCGTCTTGCCGAACTCGAGCGCCAGGACCGGGCTTATGCGGCGGGGAAGGCGGCGCTGGAAAAACTGCGTGCCGCTCCCGACGATGCGGAGGCGCATCTGGCCGCCGGCAAGTACTTCTGTTTCGTCAAGGGAGATTGGGACGAAGGAATCAAGCATCTCGCCGCGGGCAGCGACGAGGCGCTGAAGAGCCTGGCTCTCAGCGAGTCGGCGCATCCGAGCGGCGTCAGTGAAGAACGCGCCGTGGGCGACGCCTGGTGGGAACAAAGCAAAAAGGAAAAGAGCAATCTCAAAGCGGCGTTCGCCGAGCGCGCAGGGCACTGGTATCGCCGCGCCTTGCCGTATTGCTCGGGCGCCGAGAAGTTGACGCTCGAGCAGCGCATCCAGGAAATCGAGGGGCAGACGTCCGCCGGAAAAGTGCAATTCCTGGCGGAATTGCCGGAGCGCAGCGTCGTCGTTCCCAAGAACTGGTTCAGCAAGGGAACGAACGTGCTGACGCGGAATCCGATTCGCATCGGCGGCGAACCGTCCCCGCATGCGCTGTTGCTGCACCCGCCGGAGAAAGGCTCCTCCAGCGTCAAGTACGAACTGGCCAAGAAGGCGCAGCGGCTCAGTCTGGCCGTAGCCATCGACGATCCGGCGCGCGCTTCCATTCGCACGCCGCTGGTGTTTCAGGTTTACGGCGACGGGCGTTTGCTGTGGACGTCGCCAAAAATCTTTCGAGACCAGATGGCGCGCTGCTACATCGACCTGCGCACGGTGGACACGCTGGAGCTGCGCGTCAACTGCCGGGGCAGCGCCTGGTCGGCGCATGCCGTATGGGTGGAACCTCGCGTGACCTGGAAGTAAGCCGCGCCTTCCATCCGAGTTTGCGCGAAACGCCAAACAAGCGGATGGCAGTCGCCGCGCGGCGGTCCAAGCATTGGCGTTTTGAGAATTTCCGCTATAATTCGGGCGTCGCAAGCTCGCCGATCGCTGCGGCATCGTTTTTGCATTAATGTCGCTGACATTTTGTGCGATGTCCGGATCAGGCGGCCCTGGCCCTGACACGCCGGAGTCGGTCTTTCAGGCCGTTCCTCTTGATGCGACGCCCCTGGAGTCGGAATTTATGCCGTCCTTCCTCGTTCCCTCGGCGACCTATCGTCTGCAATTCAATCCGCAGTTTGGCTTCCAGGCCGCGCGAGAGCTCGTTAAATACCTGCGTCAACTCGGCATCAGCGACGCCTACGCCTCCCCGTTGTTCCGCGCGAGAGAGTCCAGCGCTCACGGTTATGACATCGTCGACCATAGCGCCGTCAGCCCTGACTTCGGCAGCGAAGATGACTTTCGCGAGTTCGCGCTTGAACTCACGCGACATGAAATGGGCCTGCTGCTGGATGTGGTTCCGAATCACATGGGCATCAATGATCCGAACAACCGCCAATGGCAGGACGTGCTGGAGAACGGCCGGGCGTCTCAGTACGCCAGCTTTTTCGACATCGATTGGGATCCGCCCAAAGAGGAGTTGAAGCAGCGCGTTCTGCTCCCGTTTCTCGGCGATCAGTACGGCAAGGTCCTGGAGAGCCAGGAGTTGCGGCTGCAATTTGCCGACGGCATTTTCTACCTGGCCTACTTCAACCTGCGGTTTCCGCTCAATCCTCGCAGTTGGGCTCGCGTATTGGAGCTCGCGCTGCACAATCTGGTCGGGCTGCTGGATACGACCGACCCGGCGTGGATGGACCTGGAAAGCATCACGCTTTCGCTGCGCAATCTGCCGGATCTGACCGAGGAGGATCCGGAGAAAGTGCATCAACGGCAACTCGAGCGCGAGGTGGTGCCGCGACGGCTATCCGAACTGTTGGATCGCAGCCTCGAGGTCCGCGAGGCGCTGGAGCAGGCCATCGAAGAATTCAACGGACAACGCGGGGATCCGCGCAGCTTCGATCGCTTGGAAGCCTTGATGGCCGAACAAGCCTATCGTCTCTGCTTCTGGCGCGTCGCCGCCGACGAGATCAACTATCGCCGGTTTTTCGATATCAACGAGCTGGCCGCCATCCGCGTCGAAGATCCCGCGGTCTTCCGCACCGTTCACCAGTTGGTGTTCCGTTTCGTGGCCGAAGGCTGGGTGACGGGTCTGCGAATCGACCATCCGGACGGCCTGCAGGATCCTGAGCGTTACTTTTCCGACCTGCAGGACGAGTACTTGCGGGCCACCGGGCGCGAGGATCTGGCCTTGGTGCCCGCCGGCAATCGCGCTCAGCCGATATTGATTTACGTCGTGGCGGAAAAGATCCTGGCGGCGGACGAGACGCTGCCGCGGTCGTGGGCGGTAGCCGGGACGACCGGCTACGAGTACTTGAACCTGGCCAACGGCCTGTTCGTCGACCGCGAAGCGGGGCCCGAACTGCGCGCCTTGTATCGGCGGTTTACGGGAGATCCCGTCCGCTTTCGCGAAGTCGCCTATGAGAGTAAGAAAATCATTCTGGAAATGTCGATGTCCAGCGAGTTGCACATGCTCTCGCGACGTCTGGACCGCATCTCGGAATCGCATCGCTGGTCTCGCGACTTCACGCAGTCGTCTTTGCGCCGCGCGCTTCAGGAGGTGATTGCCTGTTTTCCGGTGTACCGCACGTACATTCGTCCCGGCATCGCCGAGATCGACGAGCGCGACCGGCGTCATATTGCGGCCGCTTTGCGCCTGGCCAGACGGCGCAATCCGGAAATGAGCGCATCGATTTTCAGTTTCATCGGCTCGGTGCTGCTGCTGGAACACCCGCCGAATCTCGACGAGCTGCAGCGCGATGAACGGCTCGATTTCGTGCTGCGGTTCCAGCAATTAACTGGCCCGGTAACGGCCAAAGGCCTGGAAGACACCGCCTTCTATCGTTACTACCCGCTGCTTTCGCTGAACGAGGTGGGGGGCGAGCCCGATGTTTTCGGCGTTTCAATCGAAGAGTTCCATCGCGAGAACGCCCAACGACTGGAAGACTGGCCGCACGCGATGCTGGCTTCTTCCACTCACGATACCAAACGCAGCGAGGACGTACGCGCCCGTCTGAATGCGCTTTCCGAATGTCCTGCAAAGTGGGAAGAGGCGATCCAACGCTGGCGCCAATTCAACCTGCCGCACAAATCGGAGGTTGACGGCGGCGAGGTTCCCGAGCCCAACGAAGAGTATCTGCTGTACCAGACGCTCATCGGCGTCTGGCCGCTGGAAAGGATGGACGCCGAGGCCCACAAGGCGTTCAAGGCGCGCATCAAGCAGTTCATGCTCAAAGCCTTGCGCGAAGCCAAGGTGAATACGAGCTGGACCAGTCCCAACGAGGAATACGAGCACGCGGTTGAGCGTTTCATCGAAGAGGCGTTGTCGTTCCGCGAAGACAATGAGTTTCTGTCCGACCTGGGCGCATTCCAGGCCTCTCTGGCAGTCACCGGCGCGCACTATTCGCTTGCTCAAAGCTTGCTGAAGATCTCCGTGCCGGGCGTTCCCGACGTCTATCAAGGAACCGAGCTCTGGGACTTCAGCCTGGTCGATCCGGATAATCGTCGCCCGGTCGATTTTGACTTGCGCCGCCAGTATCTGGAAGAGTTACAAGCCCGCTCGGAGGGCGATCTCCGCACGCTATCGGCCGACCTGTCGGACCATTGGCGCGACGGCCGGATCAAGTTGTACGTCACCTGGCAATCACTGCAGTTTCGCCGGCGACACTTGCCTCTGTTCCAGCAAGGCGAATATGTTCCGTTGACGGTCGAGGGCGCCCGGGAAGACCGCGTGGCGGCATTTGCACGTACGCTGGAAGAGCAGGCGGCGATTGTGCTGGCGCCTTGCCGCATCGCGGACTTGCGCACGCTGGACCGGCCGGCGTGGGAAGTCGGAGCCTGGCGAGGCGTTTCCGTCCGTTTGCCCTGGCCGGCGAGACGTTGGAGAAACATCTTTACGGGAGAGATCATTGAGGCGGCCGAGGAAGCCGATGGAAGCTCGCGAATCCTGCTGGACGACGCTTTCGGCGCCTTCGCGGTCGCTCTGCTGACCCGCGCCGACTGAATCTCAACGAAGGAGTTTCATCGTCTGGAGCTCAGTCGCTTGGTTTCCAGACGAGCATGGCCAGCGGAGGCACGGTAATGGTCAAAGAGCAGGGGAGGCCGTGCTGAGCGAAGGGAGCCGCCTCTGCGCCACCCAGGTTTCCCTGTCCGCTGCCGCCATATTCGGTTGCGTCGCCATTAAGCAACTCGCGCCAAGTCCCGCCATGCGGCACTCCTAAGTGGTAATTATGGCGTGGAATCGGCGTGAAATTGCAGACCACCGCCAGCGGCGGAGTCTCCGGGCCGCCGCGGCGCAGGAAGCTGAGCACGCTCTGCTCCGTATCGCAACAGTCGATCCACTCAAACCCTTCCGGCCGGAAATCGCACGCGAACAGCGCCGGCTCGCTGCGGTACACGCGATTCAGATCTTCCAGCCAGCGCATGACTCCATGCTGGGGCGCCTTTTCCAGCAACTGCCACTCAAGCTGCGATTCATGGCTCCACTCGCTGTGCTGGCCGAACTCGTCGCCCATGAACAGCGTTTTCTTGCCCGGCAGGGCGAACATATAACCCAGCAGCAACCGCAAGTTGGCGGCCTTTTGCCATTCGTCTCCCGGCATCTTGTTCCATAGCGAACCTTTGCCGTAAACCACCTCATCATGCGAGAGGGCCAGGACGAAGTTCTCGGAATTGGCGTACATTGCCCGGAAAGTCAGCCGGTTGTGCTCAAACTTGCGGTAGACCGGATCCTTGGACATGTACTGCAGCGTGTCGTGCATCCAGCCCATGTCCCACTTCATGCCGAATCCCAGGCCGCCGATGTAGGTCGGCCGCGAAACCATCGGCCAGGCGGTCGATTCCTCCGCGATGGTCTGCACGTCGGGATGGCTTCGGTAGACGTGCTGGTTCAGTTCTCGCAGAAAGCTGATGGCTTGCAGGTTCTCTCGCCCGCCGAATTCATTGGGGATCCATTCGCCTTCCTTGCGGGAGTAGTCCAGATACAACATCGAAGCGATGGCGTCGACGCGGAGCCCGTCAAAGTGGTACTTGTCCAGCCAGAACAACGCACTGGAAAGCAGGAAGCTGCGCACTTCCCGGCGGCCGTAATTGAAGATGAAGCTGTTCCAGTCGGGGTGGAAGCCCTGCCGCATGTCGGCGTGCTCATAGAGATGCGTCCCGTCGAAGAAGCCCAGGCCGTGCCCGTCGGTCGGGAAATGCGATGGAACCCAATCAAGGATCACGCCGATTCCGTGTTGATGCAACTGGTCGATCAGATACATCAGATCTTGGGGCGTGCCGAAGCGGGACGTGGGGGCGAAATAGCCGGTCGTCTGGTAGCCCCACGAGCCGTAGAACGGGTGTTCGCAAAGCGGCAGGAACTCGACGTGCGTAAAGCCGGTCCGCTGCAGATGCTCGATCAGAGGTTCCGCAAGCTCGCGGTAGGTGAGCTGCGTTGCGTTGCTTCGCCGCCGCCAGGAGCCGGCATGCATTTCGTAGATCGACATCGGAGCTTCGAGCGAGTTGCGGCCGGCGCGCGTGCGCATCCACTCGCCGTCGCCCCACTGGTAGTCGAGCGGGTGAACGATCGAGGCCGTCTTCGGGGGCGTCTCGCTGTAGAACGCAAACGGATCGGATTTCTCCGCCTGGTAGCCGCCAAACTGGGAAACGATTCGGTACTTGTAAATGGTTCCCGGTTCCAGCCCCGGAATGAAGTTCTCCCAAATGCCCGAATCGGCGCGGGGTCGCAACGGGTAACTTCCTCGCCCGTAGGCCTCGACGGTCGCTTCACGAGCGTTAGGGGCCCAGACGGCGAACTGCACGCCTGCCGTCCCGTCAATGCGGCGAGGATGAGCGCCCAGTTTGTCGTAAAGCTTGACGTGCGTACCCTGGTTGAACAGGTAAAGATCATCCGCAGAGAGCAGGCTGGCGTGAGCCAGGGACTCGCGGTCGATCACAAGGGCGTCGTTTCTATCCATTTTTCTTCGCCTTCAGGGCTGGCGGTTCACGAAATTCCGGTCGGCGTTGCGGCGGCGGGCTGCTCGGCGGCATTCAGCAAATCAAGAATGCCCAACAGCGGCGCCTCGACCCAGTCCGGACGGTTATTCAATTCATACTTCAATTCATAGATCGCCTTTTCCAGCAAAAAGACGTTGAGCATCAATTCGATTTCTTCGGCGTTGATCGGCAGAAAGCGGCCCCCTTCGGCGGTCGCCAGATATTCTTTCAAGAAAGACACGCTGGCCCACGTGCTCCAAAAAGCGGCGCCCTTCAACAGACGCTCGCGCGTTTCGGCCGGGGGAGACAGCGCATCGATCTGTTGGAAACAGGCGGAATGGGCCGCATAGTGGAAAGACCGCAGCATGCTGGCGACGTCTCGCAGCGGCGAACGCTTCAGCGAGCGTTCGCTCAGCGAGCGGGCCGGCTCGCCTTCGAAGTCGATGATCACGAAATCGTTACCCGTATACAGGACCTGGCCCAGGTGGTAATCCCCGTGCGTGCGGATCCGCTCCGCGTGCAGTTTCCGCTGCATGATCGAATGCAGGCTGCGGGAGATTTCGCTCTCGCGGCCCATCACTTCGCGTGCATGGCGTTGAGCGTGCTCGGGCAGCGAACCGGCCTGCCGATGCAGCAGTTGCAGCGTCTGATTGGAAAGCTTGCGCATCGACTGGTATTCGGACCGCTGATAGAGCTGCGTGAAGGCCTCCGGCGCGAAGTCCGCAGCGCGGTTCTCCGCCAACGCCAGGTGCAACTCCGCCGTCCGTCGGCCCAATAGTTCCGCAGACTGCTGGTAGGCCCTTAACCGTTCGCTGGCAACCGCCGGCACCTCCTGCATGGCCAGCTTGACCAGCGAAAAATGCGGCGCCGTTCCATTTTGCGAATCATGATTCGAGCCGTTGTGCGACGCCGGACCGACGGCCACCTCTTCGAAATACCGCTGCAACGTTTCCAGCGTATATTGCCAGGCCGTTCCCTGGTTCGGAACGAAGGCGTGCAGAATGCCGACGTCGTACCGCACGTCCTTACCGCTGACGTATTCGATCCAGCCGGCGACGGGCGGAGAATGGTCGAACGAACTTGCTTCGCGGAGATAGCGGCCGATGGCCAAGTCGGGGTTCACGCCGCTTTCGACGCGGCGGAAGACCTTCAGCATCAACTGGTCGCCGTAGGCGATTGACGTATTGCTTTGTTCGACCCTCGAGGCCGCGCCCGCCGGCCGTTGCGAGTCCTGGCCGAGAATGCGACGCAGCGCCCGCGTGGGAGAAGCCGTAAACTCGCCCTGGCTGCCCTTGATTCGCCGGCGACGTTCGATCGCGTCGAGGGCGGCGTCGGCGAACTCGCCGAGCCAGACCGCATCGACCAGCACCCGCGGCTCCGGCTGGTCTCCGCACTGCAGCCGGCAAATCGGCGCCTGAGGGGCGCGCTGCTGCAATTCCTCGGCCTCTTCCGTAGAGATGCAGCACATTGGCAGCAGATAGGTTTCCGCCTCGCCAATTGTGTAATCGACGCGCAGCAACGTGAAGGCGAATTCGCGCGGGCCGGAGGCGGATTCGAACGGCAAGAGTCCCGAGTCGCTGAATTGAACCGATTGAATCTGCCGCGCTTTGCCGCCAAACCAGCGGCGCGTGCGCAGCGAATCGCGAAGCGCATTTTCCAGCCGCGAGCGGGCGGTTCCCTTGAGGACATCCGTCCATTCTCGCCCCGCGCGAATCAGCGGCAACTCGGCCGCCGGCAAACTGCGAATGGCTTCTTGAGGCGCCTTGGCGGGGGTCAGTTGGAACCAGTAAAACGCATGCGCATTCATCGTCAGGAAGTAGGGCAGTTTGCCGATCGGCGGGAATTCCGTCCGGCCGAGCAACTCGATCGGCGTCATTCCTTCGAACTCCGACAGGTCCAGCTCGGCGCATTGCGCATTGCGCGACAAGTTGGCCACCACCAGCACGCTTTCGTGCTCGTCGCTGCGCACGAACGCCAGCACCTTGGGGTTGTCGGGAAACAGGAACTCCAACGTGCCGCGACCGAAAACGGGATGCCGCTGTCGCAACGCGATCAGACGCTTCATCCACCACCAGAACGATTCGGAATTCAGTCGCTGCGTTTCGACGTTGACGCTCTGGAAGTGGTACTCCGAATCGATGATCGGCGGCAGGTACAGCCGCTGCGGATTAGCTCGCGAGAAGCCGGCGTTGCGGTCGGCGCTCCATTGCATGGGGGTTCTCACGCCGTCCCGGTCGCCGAGATAAATGTTGTCGCCCATGCCGATCTCGTCGCCGTAGTAAATCACGGGAGTTCCCGGCATCGAGAACAGCAGGCCGTTCATCAATTCCATTTTGCGTCGGTTGTTGCCCAACAGCGGCGCCAGCCGGCGGCGGATGCCAAGATTAATGCGAGCCTGGCGCTCGTGGGCGTAAACGCGGTACATGTAGTCGCGTTCCTCGTCGGTCACCATTTCCAACGTCAGCTCGTCGTGGTTCCGCAGGAACAAGGCCCACTGGCAGGAAGGATGGATCGCCGGCGTCTGCTGCACGATGTCGATGATCGGAAACCGGTCCTCCATCTGCGTGGCCATGAATAACCGCGGCATCAGCGGAAAATGAAATGCCGTATTGCACTCGTCGCCGTCGCCGAAGTAGGCGATCGCGTCCTCCGGCCACTGATTGGCCTCGGCCAGCAGCATGCGTCCCGGAAAGCGATCGTCGATGTGGCGCCGCAACTCGCGCAAAAAGGCGTGCGTCTCCGGCAAGTTCTCGCAGTTGGTGCCTTCTCGCTCGTAAAGGTACGGCACGGCGTCCAGCCGCATGCCGTCCACCCCCATTTCCAGCCAACGGTCGAGCACCTGAAACAAGGCCCGCTTGACGCGCGGATTATCGTAATTCAAATCGGGCTGATGACGGTAGAAACGATGCCAATAGTAGGCGTTGGCTTCCGCGTCCCAGGTCCAGTTCGAAGTCTCGAAGTCCTTGAAGATGATCCGCGCATCCTGGTACTTGTTGGGAGTTTCGCTCCAAACGTAAAAATCTCTCCACGAGCTGCCGGGCCGAGCCTCGCGCGAGCGCTGGAACCAGTGGTGCTGGTCGGAGGTGTGGTTCAGCACCATTTCCGTGATTACGCGCAGCCCGCGCCGGTGCGCTTCGCGGAGGAACGTGCGGAAATCGCGGAGCGTGCCGTAGGTCGGGTTGATGTTCGTATAGTCGGCGATGTCATACCCGTCGTCTTTGAGCGGCGAGGGGTAAAACGGCAATAGCCACAGCGCCGTGACTCCCAGGTCCTGCAAATAATCGAGCTTGCGAGTCAGGCCCTCGAAATCTCCGACGCCGTCCCCGTTATGGTCGTAGAAAGCCCGCACGTGCAATTCATAAATCACCGCGTCTTTGTACCACAACGGATCTGAGGACATGCTCGCAAGCCGATCGTCTCGAATCACTACAGCGCTCCAGTCGCTTGGAATGTTTACAGGTAATACTCGAAGTCGTGCTCCGTACGCAGCCAGCGCCGGACGCGGAAAATGTGCGCCGGCAGATATTGGGGATTGAGCTCCACGTAGTTCCGACCCGGACGCCACAAGTACCGAGAATCACTCAGCAGCTCATGAACCTGGCAAGGGCGGTCTTGCGGGGCGTCCAGCCGCTCTGCCGGAATCTCGACCCATCCGGAGTGGACATGGTGCGGATCGAGGTTCACCACGGTCAGGATCACGTTGTCGCCGCTCCGTTTGCTGAAGCAGAGCAACTGGTCGTTGGTGGTCTCGTGAAACTCCAGGCTGTGATCGCTCTGCAACGCCGGGTTTTCACGCCGGATCTGATTGACGCGCGCAATCAACTCCGCCAGGTTGTGGGACTGGGACAGCTCCCAGTGCTTGAATTCGTACTTCTCCGAGTCCAGATATTCCTCGCTGCCAGGCTCGCGAGCCCGGCCCTCGCCCAACTCGAACGCGGGGCCGTAAATGCCGTAGTTCGCGCACAGAGTCGCCGCCAGAATCAACCGCGTAACGAACGCCGGGCGACCGGCGGTTTGCAGGTACTCCGGCAGGATGTCCGGCGTATTGGGCCACGCGTTCGGCCGGAAGAACTCTTTCAACGAGGTATGAAACAGTTCCGAAAAATACTCCGACAGCTCCCACTTCGTATCCCGCCACGTGAAGTAAGTGTAGGACTGCGTGAAGCCGCGTTTAGCCAGCTCATACATCACGTGGGTGCGCGTGAACGCCTCGGCCAGGAACAATGTCTCCGGCGCATCGCGTTTGATTTCGCCAATCAGCCACTCCCAGAAGCCGAACGGCTTGGTATGCGGGTTGTCGACGCGAAAGATGCGAATCCCCTGCTCAATCCAGAACTCGACGATGCTTTTTAATTCGTCCCACAAGGCCCGCCAGTCGTCGGTTTCGAAATCGATGGGGACGATATCCTGATACTTCTTGGGCGGATTCTCCGCGTATTGGATCGTGCCGTCGGGGCGCGTGCGAAACCACTGCGGATGGCGCTTGACGTAAGGGTGATCGGGCGAGCATTGCAGCGCCAGGTCGAGCGCCAGTTCGATCCCCAGGTTTCTCGCCGCGTCGACCAGGCGGCGGACGTCTGCGAGCTCGCCCAATTCCGCGTGTACGTCTTTGTGCCCGCCGCTCTCGGCCCCGATCGCCCAGGGGCTGCCCGGATCGCCGGCGCCGGCTTCCACGGCGTTGTTGCGGCCTTTGCGAAACGTCTCGCCGATGGGATGGATCGGCGGCAAGTAGAGCACGTCAAAGCCCATCCGAGCGACGTACGGCAAACGTTCGATGCAGTCGCGAAGCGTACCGTGCCGACCCGGCTCGGGCGACGCCGAGCGGGGAAACATCTCGTACCAGGAACTGAACCGGGCTTTCGTGCGGTCCACGACGAGCGGCAATTCGCGGTCGTAAGTGGTTTGCCGCGACCGGTCGGGGTAGCGGTCGACCAGCGCCGCCAGCGTCGGCTCCATCGCCGCAGCCACGCGCGCTGAAGGGGGATGGTCGGAGGCGAGCATCTCTGCGGCGGCGCGCAACTGATCAGCGTCGACTCCGGTCGCTCGCGCAGCGGCATTCCGCACCAGTTGAGCGCCGATCAGCAAATCGACCGACAGTTCCTGCAAGGCCGCGGCGCGCGCCTGCAAATCGCGCAGCCAGGTATGAAAGCGGTCCACCCAGGCCTGGAGCGTATAGACATAGCGCCCCATCGAGTCGACGGCGAACTCCCCGCGCCAGCGATCTTGGCGCAGCGATTCCATCGGCGTTTCGCTCCACACGTCGTCGCCTTCGCGCCGCCAGCGAAGCATGCAACGGACCAGGTCGTGGCCGTCGGTGAACGCGCTGGCTTCCACGACTACTCGCTCGCCAACCACTCGCTTGATCGGGTATCGCCCGGAATCGATCTCGGGCGATACCTCGGCAATTACCACGCGTCGGCGGCCGTCGTCAGAAGACATGCATTACGCTCCTCATCTTACAGTCGATTCACCCTCCCGATGCAGGCATTGAGCAACTCGCATGCCTGGATCCCGCTGAAATGTGATTCCTGCCGATCGCCGCCCGTACGATTACAACGATTCCGAACGAAATGCAAGCGCAGCATGGCTCGGCGCCAGCCAGCGCGTCTCGTCGGGCAGCGCAGTCCCCGCTCCGCCGTAACGAGGATCGTCGCTGGAGAACATCAATTTCCAGACGCAGTTGTCGGGTGGCGCCAGCAACGGTTCCGAGGCGGGATTGCACTCGAAACTTCGTCCCAGGTTGACCAGCAGCAGTCGGTCCCCGTCGCCGCCCCCAAGGTAGCGCAGCACAAACGTTTCGGCCCCCAACACCGCGCCTTCGATGCGCTCGCCGTTCTGAGCCGCGAACACGGGATCATCGCGTCGCAAGCGCAGCAGTTCGCGATGCATCCGATAGATCTCGGCATGCCGTTGCCGCTCGCCGAAGTCGAGCTTGCAGCGCTGGAACGTCTCCCAGGCGCCCGGGTCGGCCAGATAAGCCTCGCAATCGCTGCCCGACAGGCTGTGGAACTCTCGCAGAAACTCATTGCGCCCCTTGCGCACCAGTTCCGCGAGCTCGGGATGGTGGTCGGCAAAGAACAGGAACGGCGCCGAGGACCAAAACTCTTGTCCTTGAAAAAACAAGGGCGTGCCGGGCGCCAGCAGCCAGACGGTCGTCATCGCCCGGTAACGTCCGGGCGACGTCAAATACTGAGGCCGCTGGCCGCGGCCGGAATGCGCCACCTGATCGTGATTCTCCAGGAACGTGACGAAGCGGCGCCCCGGCAAGTCCCAGGCGGGCGTTCCGCGGCGCTTGCCCGTGCGGCGATTCCACTGCCCCTGGT
>DASZUP010000186.1:0-9059 GCA_035547635.1 Pirellulales bacterium | reverse complement strand
GTGCGTTTCGTCCACGAAACGATGCATCCTATGACCATGGGGCAGATCGTGTGCATCGACGATGGCATCACGCTGGCCGACGCGGCCCTGTAAGGAAAGAGGAGACGCTGTGCTGAACTCCATGTTAACGACAACGTTCTTCTCGAGCGTATTCTTGCTGATCGCCGTCGGTTGCAAACGTCAACCGCTGCCCGGACCGGAACCGATGCCCGTGCAAGGCCAGGTGTTCTACCAAGGCCAGCCGGCCGCGGGTTTCCGCGTAACCTTCCATCCGCTGTTCGAGCAAGGCGAGGTCAAGTTCACTCCGTTCGCCGTGACCGACGAGCAGGGCGCCTTTCGCTTGCAATCCTATTCGGCGGAAGACGGGGCGCCGGTCGGCGAGTACGCCGTGACGTTCGAATGGCTCGAGCGGCCCAAGGTGCGCGACCAGATCGACGATCCGGATCTTCCCAACGTCGACCGGCTGAAAGGCAAGTACAACCGCCCCGACCAGTCGACCTGGAAGGTGCAAATCCAAGCGGGCCCGAACGAATTGGAACCGTTTCGGCTCGAGTAATCCGGCGCGTGCCATCGCGTGCCAGACACCGCGTACCGGGGGGCTGCGTTCGCGGCGCCCCTGGACGTTATTCCCTTCACCGAGGAGCTTTCCATGCCCGACCACGACAGCTTTGGCGGCCGCTCGCAACGCGCGTTCTCTTTGCTCGACCTGTTGGCCGCGATTGCCATCACGGCCCTGCTGGCGGCTCTGCTGCTGCCGGCCGTGCAGGCCTCGCAAGAGGACGCTCAGCGTTTGCAGTGCGCCAACAACCTGAACGACATCGGCCGCGGGTTCGCCAGTTTCGAGGCGGCCAACGGCGGCTTTCCAGCGCGGCGGCTGTTCAACCCGACCGGCGGCTGGGGCCCGTTGCTGCTGCCCCACGTGCAGCAAGCGAAACTCGGCGACGCGTTCAAATTCACGCACGACTTCTACGATCCGATCAACAAAGCCGTGGCGGAAACGCCCGTCTCGCTGTTCCTCTGTCCCGCTTCTCCGAAGCGAACCGTCCCGATAAGCGCCACCGCTTCCGGCAACTCGCTGAATCCGGACAAGGACACGACATATTCGGTCGATGCGGCGGCCAACGACTACATCTCATCGAACGGCTTTTTGATGCCGACCACCGGCTACGGCATCAACTGGCCGCTGGCCCGGAGACAGGGCACGAACAGACACCAGCCGATGGACGACAATACCTACCTGCCGCTGAGCCTGATTACCGACGGCTTGTCGCAAACGCTGCTGCTCGTCGAACAGGCCGGACGGCCGCAGGTCTGGCGGCTGGGCAAGCTGGCGAACAAGACCGACCCGATGAACCTGGGCCGGAACTCTCGCGGCACGTGGGCCGGTTTCGGGTCCATCGCCTTCAGGCCTTGCAACCGCGAGGACGGCTATTCGTTCGACGACAGCCAGGGCGATCTGATGACCTGCTCCGTCAACTGCAACAACGGCCAAGGCATTTACGGTTTCCATGCGGGCGGGGCCTACGTGCTGTTCTGCGACGGCTCGGTTCGCTTTATGGGCGAGTCCCTGGACGGCTTGACGTTTGCGCGGCTCACGATGCGCGACGACGGCCAGCTTATCGCCGCGGGAGACTATTGAACGACCTTTTGAACGCGCGGCGAACGACCCTGCCGCACCCATAAATGCCATGCCGCGCAGGCCTCGAGAGAAGCATTCAGGCGCCTGCGACGGCTCAAGCCCAGGAGTTCCTACGCGATGGATTTCCGCACTCTTCTCATCATGTTTGCCGCGCTGGTCGGCCCGCCGCGCGGGAGCGCGGCCGCGCCGCCCGATGCAGCGGCGCTGGCCAACCGCGTCGACGGCCATCTTGCCGCGGCCTGGTCGGAAGCACGGCTGGCGCCGGCCCCGCTCGCCGGCGACGCGGCCTTTCTGCGCCGCGCGTCGCTGGACCTGATCGGGCGCATTCCGACCGTGGCCGAGACGCGCGAGTTTCTCAGCGATCCGGCATCCGACAAGCGGGCCCGCTTGATCGACCGACTGCTGGCCTCCGGCGGATATACGCGACATTGGGCGGTCTTCTGGCGCAGAAGCTGGATCCCGCAGACCGACACGCAGCAGTTCGCCCGCCTCGCCGACGACTTCGAGCGCTGGCTGGCCGGGCGCTTACGCGATGAAATCGGTTACGACCGGCTGGTCGAAGAGCTGTTGACCGTGCCGTCGGGGCGCGCCGGTCCAGCACAGTTCGCCGCTCACAGCGAGTCGACGACGCCGAAGACCTTTCTCGAAGCCAGCGAGACCCGACCGGAAAACCTGGCGGCCAACGCATCGCGCGCGTTCCTGGGCATCAATCTCGACTGCGCCCAGTGTCACGATCATCCGTTCTCTCGCTGGACGCGCGACGAATTCTGGCAGACGGCCGCGTTCTTCGCGCAGCCCCAAGCGACGAGCGAGACGACGCCGGTCGCCTTTCGCTTGCCGATCCCCGACACTTCGCAAGTGGCAACGCCCAAACTGCTGGACGGCCAACTTCCCGCCTGGCCCGAGCAACTCAATGCCGACACGGGGCGAAAGCTGCTCGCCCGCTGGACGGTAGCCGCTGACAACCCTTATTTCGCCCGCAATGCTGCGAACCGGATCTGGGCCAATCTGTTCGGCCTGGGCCTGATCGAACCGCTCGACGATCTCAGCGGCGAGAACCCGGCCAGTCATCCCGAATTGCTCGATAAATTGACGGAAGCCTTCAAGGCCAGCGGATTCGATCTGAAGTATCTCACCAAGGCTTTGATGCTCAGCAAGGCGTATCAGCTCTCGTGCGCCGCGCCGAACGGCGACGCCGACAGCCAGGATCCGTCGCTGTTCGCCAGCATGGCGGTGCGCGGTTTGAGCGGCGAACAGCTTTACGACAGCCTGCGGGTCGCCGCCGGATTGCCCGTCGAGCGTCACGATCTCGGCATTTCGCCAGGCCTCGACGCGCGCCAGCAATTCGCGACGCAGTTCCGCGTCGAGCGGGCTTCGCACGCGCAACGATCGATCGTGCAGGCGCTTTCGCTGATGAACGGCGAGTTGACCGTCGAACTGACCAGCCCGGAGAAGAGCCCGACGCTCGGCGCGGTGGCCGACGCGCCATTTTTCGACACGCGAGGCAAAGTCGACGCGCTGTTCCTGGCGGCTCTGGGCCGGCCCCCTGGCGACGACGAGGCGGGCCCGCTGGTCGCCTACGTGGAGCAGCGCGGCGTTGACGGGCAAGTGCGCAAGGCGCTGTCCGACGTCTTCTGGTCGCTGCTCAACAGCAGCGAGTTCAATACCAATCATTGACATCAACCACGAATCCGGAAATTCCCACTACAACAGGAGTCTTGAGATGGCGCGAAGCATGAAGTTTGGCCGGCGAGATTGGCTGCGGCTCGCAACCCTCGGAACCGTCGCCGGCTCGCAGTCTGGTTGGTTAAGCGCGCTGGCCGCCGACGCGGCGCCGCGCCGCGAGCGCAAGAGATCGGTGATTCTGCTCTGGATGAACGGCGGTCCGGCCACGATCGATCTTTGGGATCTCAAACCGGGCCACGCCAACGGCGGCCCGTTCCAAGAGATCGAAACGGCGGCGCCCGGCGTCAAGATCAGCGAGCATTTGCCGGGCCTGGCCAGGTGGACCAAAGACATGGCGATCGTCCGCTCGATGTCCACCAAGGAAGGCGACCACGGCCGTGCAACATTCCTGAGCATGACCGGCTATGTGCCGCAGGGCGCCATTCAGTTTCCCGACGTCGGGGCGCTGGTGGCCAAGGAGATCGGCGAGGAGGCGGCGGATCTGCCCGGCTTCGTCAGGATTGCTCCAGGGCGAAATGGATCGACGTCCGGCGGCGGTTTTCTCGGGCCGCGCTACTCGCCCCTGGTAATCGGCGAGGGCGCCGCCGGCCTCGACGATTTGACCGTGCCCGACCTCAAGCGCCCGACCGAAGTCAGCGATGCGGCGCAGAGCCGGCGCCTGGAACTGCTTGCCGGGCTGGAACGGCGTTTCGAAGCCGGCCGCGGCAACGCGGTCGTCGAGACGATCCAGTCCTCGGCCGCGCGAGCCGTGCGACTGATGCGTCCCGAGGCCGCCGGCGCGTTCCGCCTGGACCAGGAGAGCGACGAAGTACGAGACGCTTTCGGCAGGAACGTGTTCGGACAAGGCTGCTTGCTTGCGCGCCGCCTGGCGGAGCGCGGCGTGCCGTTCATCGAAGTCGCCCTCGACGGCTGGGACACGCACCAGAACAACTTCGAGCGGGTCAAGGATCTGTCGACGACGCTGGACCGCGCCTTTTCCGCCTTGCTGAACGATCTGTCGCAGCGCGGCCTGCTCGAGTCGACGCTGGTCGTCTGCCAAGGCGAATTCGGCCGCACGCCCAAGATCAACGGCAACACGGGTCGCGACCATTGGCCGGCATCGTGGTCCGCCGTGCTGGCCGGCGGGGGCGTCAAGGGGGGGCAAGTCGTCGGCAAGACCTCGGCCGACGGCATGAAGGTGGAAGAACAGCCGATCGGCATTCCGGACTTGATCGCCACCGTCTGCACGGCGATCGGCATCGATCCGAAGAAACAGAACATATCGAACGTCAGCCGTCCGATTCGCATCGCCGATCCGGCGGCCAAGCCGATTCTGGAGGTGCTATGAACGGTTTTGCCTGGTCGTCTTTGCTGTTGCTGCTGGCGACGTGGCCGGCGGCGCTGGCCGTGGGAGAAGAACCCGCCGAGCAGCCCGCGCCCCAGCCCAGCGCCGTCGCCAAAGGGCTCGAGCTGGTGCTGCTCGACGAGGGCAGGATGTTTCGCCTGGAAATCCTGATGGAGATGGACGGCCAGCCGAGCGACGTCTTGTGGAACAAGGCGTTCGATCGGTTGCTGGCCTTTATTGATCGCGATGGCAGCGGCCGCCTGGAGGAAAGCGAAGCCGCGCGGCTTCCGTCAGCCTTTGGCATGCGGCAAGTCTTGGGGGCCGGTTTTGCGCCGATGATCGGGCGAGCGCCCGACTGGAAGGCGTTGGACGCCAACGGCGACGGCGGCGTCGATCGCGAGGAACTGGCTGATTTCTACCGCCGTAGCGGCTCGGGCGCCGCGATGGTCGGCGTCGGCAGGCTGCCCGCCACGGACAAGCTGACCGACGTTCTCCTGCAACGCTTGGATCTGAACGAAGACCAGCGCGTCGTCGAGAGCGAATGGCGGGCCGCGGCCGAAACCCTGCTCAAGCTCGATGGCAACGACGATGAACTGGTTGGGGCCGGGGAACTGGCGCCCAAGACGCTCTACCCCGGCGCGTCCGGCGCCGCCACGCTCGGCTCCCCGAGCCTGCCGGACGCGCCTTCTTCTTCACAACCGGCCGCTCTTCCGCCGCTCGTCGTGCTGCCCGCGCGCAAGGCCGACGTCGATTGGGCGACGGCGATCGTTGCGCTTCGCGACGGCGACGCCGACGGCGCTTTGAGCAAGACGGAAGCCGGCTTGCCCGCCGACGCCTTCGCGCGTCTCGACGCTGACCAGGACGGCCAGCTCAAAGACGGAGAACTGGCCGTCTGGCGAGAGCTGCCGCCTGATGCGCGCTGGCTGTTCCGGTTCGGCGAGCGCAACGGCCGTCCGGCGTTCGAAGACCTGACCGTCGGCGCCGAGCGGCAGGCGGGGCGGCTTGCCGCTGTCTGCGGTCGGCTCAAGGTCGAAGCCCGAACTGATGAAGGCAAGCTGACCGAGGCCTCGGCGGCTGCGCGACGCCATTTTGCGGCGGACTTCACCGCAACCGATTCCAACCGGGACGGCTTTGTAGACCGGGACGAGAGTCGCCAGCCGAATCAAGGCGGCTTCGCTCTGCTGCTGGACCATGCCGGCCTGAACGGCGATGGGAAGCTCGGTGAAAGGGAACTCGAAAGCTGGCTCGATCTGCAGCAGGAGATCGCCCGCTGCCAGGCGCTGGTCACCGTGCTCGACTGCGGACAGGGACTTTTCGAATTGCTTGGCGCCGTCGACGATGGGGCGCTTTCGATTCGCGAACTGCGCGGCGCCTGGGCCCAAGTCAGCGCAGCGCAGTGCCTCAAGGATGGTAAGCTCGACCGTACGGCATTGCCCCGGCTGCTGCTCTTTTCCGTGAGCCACGGATACCCGGTCGAGTTATTGGGGCCCGCGCAGCGCGGCGGCCCTTCATGGTTTCTGGCGATGGACCGCAACGGCGACGGCGACGTTTCACAGCGGGAGTTCACCGGTCAGACGGCAGCCTTCGACAAGCTCGATCAGGATCGAGACGGACTGATCAGCCAGCAGGAAGCCGAGCAAGGCAAGTGAACAACCGCTGAGGCTCGCAGGCGCCTGACCGATTTTTCGCAAATAGGCGCGACAGAACTTCGGCCCAAACTCAGGCCTCGTTGCAGGGCTTGCCGTCGGCGGTGACGGTCAAAGAGCCGTCGGCGGAGAACTGCAAGGCGATTTGAGAGGTGGGGCGTTGATTGCCGAACAGGTAGCTGAATTTTGCAACGACGGCGTCGGCTTCCTGCTGCGAACCAGCCGCCTCGTAGGCCTGCAGGAAGGGCAAGCTCTTCTTCATTTCTACGAAATGACTCGTCAGGGCGTTGACGGTGCTCAGCTCGCGCTGGAGGGCCGGATCGCCCGCCAGCGCCTGCTTGAGTTGATCGGCGTACGCGTAGTCGCTGGGGAACTGCGCCTTCCCGTCCGACCCGTAGATAATCTTTGACGGCGCCGCCGGAATTCCGCTGTCCGCAAGCAACTGGCGGAACTTCCCCGCCGCATCGGCCGACAAGGCCTGGATGTTGCCGGCCGATGGAAGCAGCAAGGGCGGCAATGAATGGGGATCGTTGAAGTTCAGCGCTGTTTTCGGCGTGAAGTAATCATCCAGGTTGACAAGACTCTTGCCGTCCGACGTATCGAGCCACGCGTTTGGGTCCGCTGCTGCGCTCGGTTGTGAGGCAGCGGACCGCGAAGGCTGCGCGGCCGTTTCGCCGCTGGCTTGCGCTGCGGCAAGGATGGCAGCAAAGTCGCTCCCGTCGACTGACGCAGTGGACTGAGCGCTGCTGGCGGACGGGTACGCTTGCATGGAAACAACGCTTGAAACAGCCACGAGATCAGTCTCCTTGGCGGCGCCTTGGGCGCCAGCATTGAACTGAAGCGAGAGAACGGACGTCGATAGTCGCGCTTCTATTTCGGCTGCAAGCAGATGCGCAGGTCAGTTTTTTGTCGCTTCTCGCTGCAGGAAAGCGAGGGGAGCGCAAAAACGGCGCGCTGGCGAAGAACGTCCGGCAAGACTGGAGAAGAAAGACAAGCTGGTCAAGGGCGTATAAAGGTCAGCCGGCTGCCGCTGCGAATCACGAACCCGCCCCGTGCCACGGCAACTCCATAAACGCGGTCGTCGATGTTCAGGCTGTTTTCCGCCAGCTTTTCGAAGGCATCGGCGGCCCGGACGACGACCGCTTCTGCATTCTTGCAGAAGAAGTAGATCCGATTGCCGCTGGCGATCGGCGAGGCCCAGGTCGAATCGGGAAGCCGCTGTTTCCACAGCAGCTTCTGTTGCTGCAGGTCGACGGCGAACGCCACGCCCGTCTTGTTGACAAAATAAGCGCGGCCTTGATGCACCAAGGGCGAACCGAACGACGACGAAACCTCATCGACGCGCCAGGCGACGTGCGTGTCGGTAACGTCTCCCTCGCCGCCGCGACGAATCAACAGGTTATTGCCCGCCTGACTCGAACCGACCAGCACGCTCTCCGCCGTGACGCTCGGGGAAGCAACCGTGTTGCCCTCGAGCCCGCGAACCTCCCAGAGCAGGGCGCCCGTTTTCGCGTTGAAACTTTGCACAAGGCCATTGGAGCTGACAAAAATCTCCAGGCCGTTCGGTCCTGGCGAAACGATCGGCGAGCTCCAGGAAACGCGGGCCTCGCGGTCCTGCTTCCAAACCGTTTCGCCCGTGTGCTTGTTGAAGGCCGCCAGGTACGACGGGCCTGAATTGGCAACCAGCAGGATCACGGTCTCGTCGGTTTGGGCCGGCGAACCGCCCAGTCCGTGGTTGCCTTCGATCGGGCCATAGTCCTTGGCCAGGTCGCGAGACCAGAGCAGCTCGCCCGCATGTGTGAACGCGAGCAAATCGCCGCTCTCGAAAAACGCATAAACGCCGCGGGCGTCGACCACCGGCGTGGGAGCGCCGCGGCTAATGTAGTCCGTGGCTTTCGCCGGCAGCGATGAAGGCGTTTCTTTTTGCCACAGCGTCTTGCCTGAGTCGGCCGCAATGCAAGCGACGACCAGCGTTTCCTTGTTCTCGCCCTCCGCCGACGTGACGAAGATGCGATCGCCCCGGACGACCGGCGATGATTGGCCGTAGCCCTTCAACTCGCAAGTCCAGCCTATGTTCTCGTCATCGCTCCACGTTAGCGGCAACTTCGCCTGGGAGCTGCTGTCTCCTCGGCCGCGAAAGCCGGGCCAGTCGCTCTCTTCCGCCCGCAGCGGCGCCGCGAGGCAACTGCCGATCAGCACGAGGACCAGGCCGCCGGCGCGCGGCAGACTGCATTTGCCCGCAAGGTGCGCAGAACAAGAATCTTCGAAACGCATGGTATCACACAAGGTTGAGGCCAAAGTTCAGGGCCTGATGCAAGGCGTGCTTCCGCGGCCTGCACGAGCGATGCAAACGTCCGAGCATTGCTGGCGCCGCAAGAAGGCGGCAGAGGCTGGCTTCAACTCGAAACGCGTCAAGGATGCAATCCTTAAAAGCTACCACTCCGCTTCCAATTGTCAATCGACACGCGCGAACGTATCCCGCACGAACCGGGCCGCGGCATCCCATTGCCGGGCGGCGGCGGCAAAATCAACGTCCATCGACTTCACCGTGCGGGGCGTTTCGACGCGCAGCGGCACATCCACTTTCAGGTTCAGCGGGATTTGCGCGCTGGCGCCCCTGGAAAGCTGAATCTCGATCTCCGGCGTCAGCAGGTAATCGACCAGCCGCCGGGCAGCCGCCGTATTGGCCGAGCCTTTGATGATCGCCAAGGTGTTGGGAATGAACAGCGTTCCCAGGCCGTCGGGCCCTTGATCCGGGTAGACA
>DASZUP010000185.1:0-6719 GCA_035547635.1 Pirellulales bacterium | reverse complement strand
GCGATCGAACTCAAGTTGCCCGTCAATTTGCTGATGCCGGAGGAAGTCTCGCGCTTAACCTCGCTGAAGCAGGCGCTTCATTGATTTCACCCTCGAGATAGGCGATCGAACATGGCTCAAACCACCGTCCCCCACAACTTGCCGCGCGGCTCATTCAAATCGGGCCTGTTGCTCTGGATCGGCGTGACGCTCGCTTCGGGCGCCGCCGCCGGCTGGCTCGACAACCGTTGGGGCCGTCCCGCCGACTTGGCGGCCGCTGGCGAAAACCTCAGCCAAACGCCGGAGAAGTTCGGCGACTGGGTTCTGGAGCACTCGCAATCGCTGGACGAGGATGCCGCCGAATTGCTGCAGGCGAGCGGCAGCACGCTGCGCAATTACCGCAATCAGAGCACGGGCGACGCGGTGACCGTGGCTCTGATTGTCGGACCGGCCGGACCGATGTCCGTGCATCACCCCGAGGTGTGCTATTCGAGCCGTGATTTCAAGACGCTCGCGCCCGCCAAGCGGTTTCACGTCGTCGGCGCCGTTGACGCTGAATTCTGGGGCATGACGCTCGAGCACGCCGGTTTGGACGGCGGAAAGTTGAGCGTAGCCTACGGCTGGAACGATGGACGCGGATGGGCGGCGCCCCAGCAGCCTCGCATTCAGTTCGGCGGCGCGCCGTTGCTCTATAAGCTGCAACTCGCCGCGCCGCTAAGCGGCAACGAGCGGTTCGACAAGAGCGATCCTTGCCGCATGTTTCTTCGCGACTTTCTCCCCGCATTAAACGCCGTGTTGCTCAGGGCCTCCCCCGCGCAAAACGCTCTTCGCAGCGAACTCTCGGGGGGCGGAGAAACCGTAGCCGATCGGCCTCGACGCGAAAGCTAACGGCGGCTGCGGCGAGAATCGCTTTCTGACAAGCCGACCGCAGCGCCGCCGCCGACCGGCGCGGCGGGCGCTTCGCCTCAAGGATGGATCATTTCGTACGCTGCTGGTAGTACTCGTCCGACCCGGTGAAGCCGGCGATGATGTCCTCGTTCGTTTTGCCGGCGGCGAACTGGGCAAGCCAGTAGGCCAGGCCGTCGGGATCGGCTTCGCGGCCGAGATAGTGGAAGTAGTCTTCGTTGATCAGTTGCGCGTCATTCTCGGCGCTGTTCGCGATGCCTTCGGCCACTTGCTGCCGCGACTGGTCGGCGGCCAGTTGGCCGGTCCAGTAGCTCTCGCCGCTGGAGTCGGCGGCGCGGCCTAAAAGCAGCTTGTAAATCGCGTCGATCCAGGCGAGGTTCGTTCCGCCCGCATTCGCGTAAAACTCGTCCGACGAAACCAGCAGCGCTTCGAGTTGCTGGTCGGTCAGCCCGTCGTGCATGCGCCCGGTCCAGTAGGTCACCCCCGAATCGTCCGCCTCGCGGCCCAGCAATTTCACGTAATCGGGCTTGATCACGAAGTTCGCGTAGTACTCGTCGCTGTGGGCGATCGCCTGCGCAACGCTGCTGACGGCGGCGTCGTGATCGAGCAACTGGCTCCAATAAGCTAGTCCTCCCGGGTCGGGAGCGCGGGCCAGCACGTCGTGGTAGACGGCAATCACGTACTTCTGGTGTGCGGTCAGCTCGATCGAGGCCTGTTCGGTCAGAGCGTCGGTCGCGCCTCCCTCGTCTTTGACCGTCACGCCGATTGTGAACGCGCCTGCGCTCGTGTAGGCGTGACTGCCGAAGATCTGGAACACGCCGCCCGAGAATTCAATCGCGCCGGCTTCGCTTGGGCTGCCGTCGCCCCAATCGATCACGGCCGCATAGTCGCCGACGGGCTCGGCGCCGCCGGTGTCGGTGAACGTGGCCAAGAGCACGTGGTCGGCCGCACCGCCCGTAGGAATCGAGACGGCGGCGGCAGTCATGTGCAGCGGGGCGTCGGCGACATTGGCCGCGCCGGTCGCCGTGGCCTTGGCGCCGCCGGCATCAGAAATCACGACGCTGAGCGGCAAGGCGGCGCCTTCTTCCGCATATGCGTACGAGCCGCTGACGGTGAATCCGTTGGCGCCGGCGGCGATCGCGCCGGCGGATGACGAGCCGTCGCCCCAAAGGATCACCGCCGTATAATCGCCGACCTCGCCATTCGGGTCGGCGTCGGCAAACGTCGCCACGACGCCGCTGAACGTGGCGCCTTCGGTCGTGGAGATCGTCACGCCCGCGGCGGTCAGCGGGGCATCGGCGATTTGCGCGGCGCTATGCGCCGTGGCCTTGCTGCCGCCGACGTCGGAGATGGTGACGGTAATGGAGCTGGCTCCCTCCTCGGCGTAGACGTGCGAGCCGTTGACGACGAACCCGCCGCCCGGATTGGCGGCAATCGCGCCGGCGGTCGTTGGCGAGCCGTCGCCCCAATCGATGACGGCCGTAAAATCGCCGACTTCGCCGTTGGGATTGGCGTCCACGAACGTCGCCACGGCGCCGCTGAACGCGGCGCCTTCCGTCGCGTGGATTGTGACGGCTGTGGCGCCCAGCGCCGCGTCGGCCGCGTTGGCGGCGCTCGCGGCGGTATCACTGGCGCCGCCGGCGTCGGCAATCGTCACGACCACCGCATAGCCGCCTTCATCAACGTAGACGTGCGAGCCCGTCACGACGAACCCGCCGCCTGGATTGGCGGCGATTGTGCCGGCCGTCGCCGACGAGCCGTCGCCCCAGTCGATCACGGCGGTGTAGTCGCCAAGCTCGCCGTTTGGATCGGCATCGGCGAACGTGGCGACCGTGCCGCTATACGTGAATCCTTCCGTCGCCGTGAACGTAACGGCCGCGGCAGTGAGGGGTGCGTCGGCGACGTTGGCCAATCCGCTGACGGTCGTCTGCAGATTAGCCTGATCGGCGACGATCACTTTAAGGGGCAGGTTCGCCCCTTCTTCAAGGTAAACATGCGAACCGCTGACGGTGTATCCGGCGGCGGCCGAGCCGCTGATCGTGCCGGCCGTGAGCGAGCTGCCGTCGCCCCAATCGATCATCGCCGTGAAATCGGTCCCTTGTCCGTTGGGATCGGTCCCGGTAAAGGTGGCCACGGCGCCGGAGAAGCTTTGCCCTCCGACCGGCAAGATGGTCGTGCCGGAGGAGCTTTGCACGGCGTCGCCGACGGTCGTGGAGACCAGTACGGCGCTCGCCGGCGATTGCTGATTGCCCGCATTGTCAGTCGCCAGGCTGTAGAAGACGTAAGTATGTCCTTTCTGGCCGGTGAAGAGCGCCTGGGAGGCCGTCGTATTGAGCAGGAAGGGCAGGAACGCGCCGCCATTGTCGGAGACGTAGATCGAGTACGAGGCGACGGCTGAACCGCTCGAGCCCTGATCGGCAGGCGTCCAGGAGAGCGTGAACTGAGGCGTCGGCTCATTCGCCGGCAGAGCGGCCATCTGGCTGCCGAGCGCGTCGCCGGCGTCGATCGTGTTGAAAATCGTGCGGGTATCGATGGGCGCGTTGGCGTCGAAGAACACGGTCGCCTGGGCGTGAATAACATCTCCGGTCTGCACGCTGGCATTCGGCAACACCGTATAGCTCACGAATCCTTGGCCGCTGCCGCTGCCGTCGTCGGGCGGCAGGAAACCCTTGCCGCCGTCGAGCGGCTTTTCGCCCGTGGCGGGATCGATGGAGAGGAAATCCCAGACGGCCGTGCCGGTCGAGACGTCGATCGTCGCCGTCACCTGCACCAAAATGCCGAGCGTATCGGTCTCGTCGATCGTGGTTTGATAGAAGGCGGAATCGGGCGGCGGCGAGAACCGCATGCCGCCCCAGCCGAAGTCGCCTAGCCGGAAGCTGCGCGGGTCGATCTTGGGATCGAGCTGCTCGGTGATCGTGACCTCCTGCGCCGGCGCCGTGGCGGCCGACTCATTTTCGAACTCGATTTCATAGGCCATCGGTTGATCCGCAGGCACGAAGTGCTGATCGCCGTAGCCTGCGGGGCCGATGATGTCGTTGGGATCGAAGGGATTCTTGGGGAATCCCATCGGGAACGGCCATGTGCTCGTCGGCGGAGGCAATATCGGCTTGGGATCGGGCGGCTTGCTATCGCAGTCCTGGGGATTCTCTTTGCAATGGCATTTGTCGTCGTCTCCATTGTGCTCGGCCTTGCAGCGCTCGTATTCCTCTTCGGCCTCGTTAAACTTTTCTAAGTCCTCCTCCCATTCCTGTTTCATCTCCTTCCACTTGTCGTAGTCCTTTTCGAATTTCTCGGCGGCTTCCTTGGTTTCGCCTAGTTGGAAGTGCTCTACGATTTCGCCCCATTCCAGGGCGAATCCGATTGCCGAGTAGGCGACGCCGTATCGATAGATCGGCAGGTTTTTTGCAGCGACGGCGACTTCGTTCGCAAACGCCAGGACTTCAGCGATGATACTCTCCGCCTGCTGGGCCTTTTGCAGCGTTCCCTTCGGCTCCGGATCGGTGATCGCCTCGAATCCCTTCTGCGCAAGTTTGAGCGTGGTGTCGATGGTGCTCCCGATGAGTCCCCACCCTGCCCAAGCCTCGCCGCCGGTCAAACCTTCCAACGTAGTTTCGGACACGACCTCAATGCCGGCGGCAGCCGCAACCTCCAGTAATCCGATGATCAGAATGCCGGCGCCGGCCAACGTGGCCACGTCCTGAGCGATCTCCTTCACGGCCGTTTCGGCGTGGATTTGGTCTCTCAGAATGACGATCACGGTTTGCTCCAGCAAATTCGTGAGCGCCACGTGCTGATCGTTCCAGGCGGAAACGGCCTTCGCGTACTCCGCTTCGCACGCCGTAAAGCATTCGGTGGTAGGCGGCGAATCGGGCCGTGCCGGCTCCGCTGGGTTGAAGCTTTTCACCTCTTCAAATAGCGAGTCCCAAGGAAGCTTCGGCCACGAAAACTGCGGAATTTGAAAGTTGAAGCCGCCGGGATCGCCGATCGCCTTGGCCGCCAACTGGATGGATCCAAGGTCGACGCTGCCTGTCGCATCGAACGTCGCAATCGAGACCGGGCCATAGCCCGAGGCCGACGCCACGCCAGTCAAATCGGGCCCGCTCGCGCTGGTGACGGTGAACGAGCCGTCCGCCTTCGTCGTGGTTTGACCCACCAGGTGGCCGGATGAGTCCGTAATCGTCACGATGCCATTGCCGATCGGCGCCCCGTTCGAATCGGCAAGAACCCCATGCACGGTGGCCGTGCTCGCGGCCAGAATCGGATTCACCACGAGATCGCCGCTGACCTGAATACCCGATTGGACGTAGGCGCTAAAGCCATCGGCGAGCACGACGATGTCGTAGATTCCGTCAGGCACGTTATTGATGGCGAAGGCGCCGCTCGCATCGGTAACCATCGGGAAATGGACGTTCGGATCCGTCGTTGAAATCAGCGCGATTCGCGCGCCGGAAACGGGAGAGTTTCCAGGTCCGCTCACAACGCCGCTGACGCCCGCTTGCTGCCCAAGCGTCACGGGGAGAGTCGTGACGGCTCCGCCGGCAACGAGCACGGTTGCGTTTGCCCCGCGATTGCCAGTTGCCGTGACTTGCACCAGGTAGTTGCCGGGCGCGAGGTTCTGAAAGACAACCTGGCCGTTCGCGTCCGCCTGGGCCGTTCCGATAATCGCCAACGACGCCCCATCGAGGAACTCAAGCGAGACGCTAGCGCCCGATACGCTTTGCATTGGGTCTGTCAGGTTGAGTTGCAGCGAAGCACTCCCCGCCGACATATCTTGCGTGATGGAATCGCCCTCGCCGACGGCGACGCCTAGGTCCGGCGCGAAGCTGGCTCCGGTGACGATGGCTTGCAAATCGAATGTCCCGGGTTGCTGGATCAGGAAGTCATAGGCGCCATTGGAATCGGTGTCGGTAGCGCCGACGATCTGTCCATTCTGGATCAGATCTATGGTCCCGGTTGCCGGACTTCCGTTGGACAAAGTCAGATGACCGGACAACTGCGCGACATGAGAAGCCGTCAAATTGACGGTCGCGAGCTGAGAGTCCAGGCTATCAATGGTCGCCATGCCGCGGCTGTTTGCTCCGGCAATCTGCAGATAGACCGTATAGGCGCCCAGGCCGAGCGAGTCGAAGCGATAGGCGCCCGAGCTGTCGGTGGACGTTGCTTTGAATTCTCCGGCAGGCCCGGAGAGGAGGACTCTGACGCCGACGAGCGGAGCGTTGGTTCCGGGGTCGGTGACGCTGCCGGCGATCGATCCTCCCGGCGCCAGGCTGATCACGACGCCCGATGCCGCCTGGCCTGCGACAACCGTGACGCCCTGAGGCGTCTGGTAGGACGACGTCTGCACGTCTTGTACGGTGTAAGCGCCCGGGGCGAGGCCGCTAATCGTGAAAGTCCCTTGGTCGTCGGTCGCCGCGGTCGCGACCAGCTTCGAGCCAAGATAGGCGCCCACGATCGCCCCGCTGGCGGGAGTCGCGGGATCCGTCGATACCAACGTTCCTGTGATCGACGCCGCCAAGGTCATGGCGACGTCGCCCACGTCGGTGGCTTGCCCTGCCACGACCGCCACGCCGTTCACAATCGCGGTTACGTAGCCGTTCAGGTAGAGAGTGATGTCATACGTTCCCGAGGGCAATCCTGGCAAGTCGAACTGATTATCTGTAGCCGAGCCGGCAAAGGTCAGATTGTCGTCGGCTGTTCCTTCTTCGGCGGCGATGATCGTCAATGGTGCGCTGAAGACTGCTCCTGAGGGCAATGAAACGTGTCCCTTAAGCTCCCCTTGCGCCTGCAGGGTCAAACTCTCGCTGACAGCGGTCGCCGACGTCAGGTCGATATTG
>DASZUP010000184.1:0-2057 GCA_035547635.1 Pirellulales bacterium | reverse complement strand
CGTAACGACGCTGGCCGGCGCCGGCGGCGGCAAGAAAGACGATGCGCCGCCGAAAACGGCCAGCGAGGACGTCGAGGAAGCGATCCGGCAGCAGGAAGACCTGCTGGCGGAATTCGAAAAGGTGTCTGACGAGTTGAACCGCATCCTGGCGAACTTGGAAGGCAGCACGTTCCTCAAGCGGCTCAAGGCCGCCTCGCGAAAAGAACTGCAGGTGGCGGGCGATTTGAGCGAACATTTCTCGGGCAAGTTCGGCCTGCCCGTGCAAATCCTTCCGGCGGGCGAACGCACGCAGTACGACGAACTGGCGGCAAGTCAGAGAGAGCTCTCGCAGACCGTCGGCACGATCCGCGACGACATGGCGGCCTATTTTGACCGGCGCCGGGAAGCAAAGTTTCAACGCGTGCTGGACGAGATGAAACGCGAGCAGATCGTCGACCGGTTGGCGGCGCTGAGCCCGGAGATGTATCAGACGACCGGGCTGCCGATCGCCGAGTGCGAGTACTGGGCCGACACGCTCGACCGCTGGGCCGAAGACCTGGTCGATGCAGGCGCCGGCAAATGTCCGGGCTGTAAGTCTCGCGGCAGCCTGCCGCCGTCGGTCGTGCTCGAAGTGATGAAGATCCTCGAAGCCGAAATCCAACTGCGAGATGAAACCCGCGTGGCCGAGCAGTCTCGGCCCGAGGCGGAAGCGGCCGATTACGAGCAACAAGCGGGCAAGCTCGCCGACACGCAGGCTGAACTGAAGCAGCGCGTCGACGACGTCGGCAAACGGCTGTCCGAGCTGCCCGACGGGGCGCAGGACTTCGGACCGGAGATCGCCTTGCTGATGAAAGTCGGCCAGGTGATGAACGAAGCGGCCGGCATTCTCCGCCGTCCCGATACCGGCCCGCAGGCGATTGCGGCCGAAACGGAAATCATCGAATTGCTGCTGCAGGCCAAGCGCTGCAATCCGAACGGAGGGGGCGGCGGCGGCAGTTCGCCCGGCGGCGGCGGCGCGGAGGATCCGCCCGAGCAGCCCGCGCTGGCCTTGCTAGGCAGCGGAACGAACGAGAACGCCCGCCCCGACGATCGCCAGGTGCAGCAGACGATGGGCGAGACGGGACGGACCTTGCCCGAAGAGTTCCGAGAGGGCTTGGACGAATACTTCAACCGCTTGGAGGGCGGCGGGGACCGCTAGGAGACGCCCCATGCAGTCGCGTAAATGCTTCATCGCCGCGCTCGCACTGGCCTGCCTGTGGCAGCCAGCGCCGCGCGTATGCGCGCAGCCGTCGCTTCGGTTGCCGCCTCGCGTGATCGCTGAGGTCGTTGGCGAGAAACTCTTGCGCGAGGCGCAATTCGACGCCGCGTTTGCCAATGAGTGTCGCCGGCGGCTGCGCGTTGAGTTGGAGGTCGTCGCGAGAATTTGCGAATTGACGCCCGAACAAATCGCCGCAGCGGAACAGCGCGAGGACGAACGCTTAGAGCAAGCAAGAGAGCATTGTTCCCGGCAGTTTTCGCGTCGGGGCGCCGCAAGGCGGATTGTGTTCGCCCCGAATGGCAGGTTGCACATGCAGCGCGGCAGCACGGTCGAAGTCGTCGCCGACGAATCGACCTATGAATTGTCCGCTTTGAGCGCGTCCGTGATCGAAAGCGTCGATACAGTCATTCGCAAGGAATTCCCGGCGCCCGTCGTCGAGCGATTGGCCGCGGAGCGAAAGCGGATTACAGAGAAGGCCAGGCAAGCCCAGGCCTGCAGTCTGGTCGCGGCGATGGATGAGGTTCTGCTGTTGAGCGACGAGCAGCGCGATAAGTTATGTCGCCTGATCGATTCGCTGTGGAAGGACAACTGGAAATCGGTCGCCCTCGACAGCCGGCTCGCATCGGCGGCGCCGGCGTTGAGGGAATCGGCGCTGGCGCGAGCCAGGTTCCGCGGTCTTGCCTCGGCGTTCGATCTGCCCGATTCGACGTTAACGCCACTGCTGCGTCGGGCCCAATGGGACGTGTGGAAAGGGCTGCGCGCGCCTTTCAATCAAGAACTGGCCAGGCTGCAATCGGAGTTTGGTCCTCCAGCGCCCGGC
>DASZUP010000183.1:0-6913 GCA_035547635.1 Pirellulales bacterium | reverse complement strand
GGCGACGTAAACCACGCGGCGGTCGGCCTCACATCGCCCTCGGCTGACCATTCCCGCCTGCTCGAGGCGATCGATCAATCCCGTGATTCCCGGGACAACGGTGATCGTGCGTTCGGCGATTTCCAGGATCGGGAGCGGTTTCCCCTCGCCGCGCAAGATTCGTAACACGTTGTATTGCGAGGGCGTCAAACCGTACTGACGAAACAGTCGCGTAAAGCGAATCTGCGCCTGGTCGCTCGTTCGCGCGAGGTTCAGCATCACCTCCTGCTCGAGCGTTTCAAAGGGCCGCTTCTTTTTCAGCTCGTTCTGTAATTGGTTGCCGTGCACGCTGCGTCTCCGACTCGTCATCGCCCCGCCGCATTTAGTTTACATATCAATCATTTTCCTGTCAAGTATTTGTCGTCAGGGCGGCGCCGAACCTTGAACGGCGAGTTGCTCCGGGTCGAGCCAGCCCGTAGGTTCGGGGGCCATCCAAGAGCACAAAAGTGGGGCAACGCGACGCCAAACCTGGCAGCACGGCAATTGCCGATCGACTTGAGATGGAGTTTCCCTGCGTAACTTTTAGGCAGCTCGTCCTAAGGCGCCGCAAAGATGCGCGGAGCTTCAAGCGCGCGCGGAATTTGCCCGTCGCAGCAAAGGATACGCCAGCAAAGAGATATGAATTAAACGAGGCTCGGCCGCCGAGTCAGCGACGCGTGCTTGGCATACGTTCTGCATTACACCGGCGGTCGACTGTCGCTGCACCGCAGGAACCGGGCGCCCTTGAGCGAAGCAGGCGACGACGTGCCAACCTACCTGCCTACCTGCTTTCCTGCCTACCGTATTTACAAAAAGGGTGTGAGATGGAACGAGAACGAGTGGTGAAGCGAAACGCGTTTACCTTGGTGGAGTTGCTGGTGGTGATTGCGATTATCGGCATCCTGATCGCGCTGCTGCTGCCCGCCGTGCAGGCGGCCCGCGAGGCGGCCCGGCGATCGCAATGCTCGAACCAACTGAAGCAGCTCGGCCTGGCGATGCTCAATTATGAAAGCACCCATCGCGTACTTCCGCCCGCCGGCTTGGATTACGGCAATACGCCCCACACCGACAGCACTCCGAAAACGATCCTCAACGTAAGCGGCTTCATGCTGATGCTTCCGTTCATGGAGCAGCAGGCCGTTTACAATCGCTACAACTTCAAAGGCTCGGCGGGCGCCTATAACACCGGCGGAATTCCGTTAGCAGGCGACCCGGGCCTGAACGGCAACGACCAGATCGTCGCCATGCAATTGCCGATCTTTTATTGCCCCAGCGACGACGGACCTCGCGCCATGCCCTGGCTTGGCTCAAGCTACGGCATCTCGAACAACAGCACCTTGTACGGGGCTCGTACCTGCTACGAGTTCAGCTCGAATCCTGGCACTGAATACAGCTATGGCAATAGTTGGAACTATTTCTCCGGCTCGACGAGTCGCGCCTTGTTCGGACAGAACTCTGCGGCTCGGCTGGGAGACGTGAAAGACGGGACCAGCAATACCACGGCGTTCATTGAAACGACCTTGCTGACGGGCGACGGCGGCAGCAACGCCTGGGGATATCGCGGGCACGTGATGGTGGGCGTGGCCCTGTACGGCAATCCGCCGTACGGCATCAACCAGTGGCAGGCCCCGGCCAGTTGGAGTTCGTGGTATTCCTCGGCGCCGGTCGTAGGCAAAGTGGTCGAATGGGGCAACGCCGGCAGCTTGCACCCGGCCGGCTGCCAGGTCTGCATGGCGGACGGTTCGGTGCGGTTCGTCAATGAGTCGACCAACCTGATCACGCTGCAGCGCATGGGCTACATCGGCGACGGCGCCACGTTGGGCGATTTCTAAGTCACGCCCGGCATCGCCGCTTCGTCCAATGCCGTGCTACCGATGTCGCTTCTTGGATTGGACGGCGCCAGGTCATATATCAGGAACAACACAGAGGAAGTACGCCATGTTGCATGGCAGGCCGAGCGGTCTCTGCTCAGTCGGGGCGCTGGCATGGGCCGGCGTCGTCCTGTTCGCCGGTTGCGAGCGTGCAGCGCTGCCCAGGGCCCCTGTCACGGAGATTCCCGTCACGGGAAAAGTGACGCTGGACGGCCAACCCCTTGCCGGCGCCGCCGTGGTCTTCACTTCGCCGTCGCTTGACGCCTTCACCGCGACCACCAAAGAAGATGGCAGCTATCAGTTGTCAACGTCTTACGGCGGCGAATCGCCTTGCACGGGCCTGTGTCGGGTGACGATCAGCAAGATTCTGCTGCCCGCAGGAGTGCAGCCGCTCCCCGATACGTCGCCATGGTCGCAAGGGGGCAAGGAATCGCTGCCGGCGAAGTACTCAAACTCCGGTTCCACGGAACTGACGGCGGACGTCCCCCAGCAGGGAGGCGTCTTTGATTTCGAGTTGACCGGCCGCTAAGCGGCGAGCCGCGAATTATCTGCCCGGCAGGTTATGGGTTCCGGCGGCAAGTGCTTTTCTTTGCCGCCGTAAGTTTCTAAGATTCCTCGGGCGGAACTCGCGCCAGGAGACCCATTATGGAACCGATCAAGCGACTATTGTACGTGGTTCTGCTAACCGGCCTTCCCATCTCGGTCGGATGCGAACCCGCGAAACCCGACGTTAAGGTAGTTCCGCCCAAGCCGTCGACGCCGGCCGGCGAGCCACAGGCCGCAGATCTCGACGCGCCCCAGGCCAAGCGGGAGGTCAGCGCCGAGGAGGTCGAACGCGAGGCCCGCGAGGCGTTCGACGCCACGTCGCAATATGCTCAGCAACAGGCCGCGGAGTTGCACCGCAAGTTGCAGCAACAGATCGATGAGCTCGATCCGGAAATCGAGCGGCTGAAGGCCCAGGGGAAGGAGTTGACGGAACAGGCCAGGCCCGAGTGGAATCGCCGCATGGCGCAACTTGAGGAAAAACGTCAGGCGGCCCAACGCAAGCTCGACGCTTGGAAGAAGGCCAGCCCCGACGCCTGGCAGGCGCTGAAAGGCGGGGCGGCGGAAGCCTGGACCGATCTCAAGCAGTCATACGACGAAGCCGCGAGCCATTTCCGCAAAGCGGAAGCTTCTCAGGACGCCGACGCGCGGGACGAAGCGCCCCCGCAATAACTGGCTCGTCCGTCCGGCGCGCAATTCAAGCCGCCGCAGCAGCCTGCGGCGGCTTGGGAACCGTCTTCAGCGGCTCCGTTCGTAGCGTAGTGAATTCGGCCAGCGCCGCTTCGATGCGCAACTCCAAGGCTTCCAGTTGCCGGAGCGCTTCATCCTGCCGCATCTCAAGTTCAATCAGCGGATGATGTTGCTCTGCGGGGGTGGTCAACGAGGCGGAGGTCATCGATTCGAAGCTCGCAAGGGCGGGATGCTGGATCTGCTGTCAGCCTTGAGTGACTGACGCGGCGGCCTGGGCTGCACGGGCGGCGAATCCCCGGGTGCTTATCGCCCGGTGGCCGCGAAACGCGGGTTGCAGCCGTCTATTGCCATCGGCCGGATGGCGGCCGGAACATCAGTAAAATGGGGTTGCCTGCCGGCGAGTCCGGCGGTTAGGATCGCGCCGTTCGATCATCCAGCTTTTGCGAAGGAGTGCGTTTGATGCCGGCACGGATGCTGATTGCAGGACTGCTGGGGGCGGCCTTGTTCACGGGCGCGGCCGCAGCGCAAACTCGCGAGGCCGCTATCATTGCTGCTTCGTCCGCGGTGCTGGACGAGGTCATGACCATTCCCGCCCGGCAAATTCCCGAATCGCTGCTGGCCGATGCCTACGGCGTGGCGATTATTCCTGACGTCATCAAGATCGGCTTTGTCGGCGGCGTGCAGCGAGGCCGAGGCGTGGTGCTGGTCCGAGATGAAAACAACGGCTGGACCTTGCCGAAGTTCATCACGCTCACCGGCGGCAGCATCGGCTGGCAGGCCGGAGCCCAAGCCACAGACGTCATTTTGGTGTTCCGGGCTAGAAAAAGCGTGGACGGACTGCTGAACGGCAAGTTTACTCTGGGCGCCGACGCGGCCATCGCCGCCGGTCCGGTCGGTCGACGCGCCGAAGCGGCGACCGACGCCAAATTGAAAGCGGAAATCCTCTCCTACTCCCGCAGCCGAGGCTTGTTTGCAGGCGTCTCGCTGGGCGGCAGCGTGCTGAACGTTGATGCGGCGTACAATGCCGCGTACTATCGGCCTTCTCCTGGCGGGCAGTCGACCGTCGTCCCTGAACCGGCCGTAGAGCTGGTCAACCTGTTAGCCAGATTGACCGCCCCGGCGGGTGAAGCCGTGTTAACCGAGGGAGCGGCGCCGGCCCCGCAAGACGACCTGGATATCGCGCGCCAGGCCGCGGTGCAAGCGGTGGATCGGCTCTATGTCCGCCTGGACGATCGCTGGAAGGCGTATTTTGCCCTGCCCGCCAACTTTGGCGACGCACGGCAGCGGCCTGACGTCTCGGCCTTGAACGCCTCGCTGGCGCGTTTCGACGGCGTCGCACAGGACTCGCAGTACCAGGCGCTTTGGCAGCAGCCGGAGTTCAAGGCAACGCACCAATTCTTGCAGGAATACGTCCGCTTACTCGATGCCGCGCCGGCTCCCAAGCTGGCGCTTCCGCCGCCGCCCAACGAAGTTCCCCCCGGCAAGCCCGCACAACGTTGAACCGCCGACCACAGGCGGCTAGCCAGTATGCGGGCGGCGGCGCCCGCCCGTTTGCAGGGGTCGGCGGCCCAGTCGCGCGGGCGATAGCGATTCTTCGCACTCCACAAACCCGCCTCGTCTCGTTTTGCCCTCTTTTTGCCAGCATTTTCGCGCAAGGCGTTTTGGCGCCGACTTGGGGGCTATTCTTGGACAGCGGCGTCGAATGCGGCGCGACGGAGCTCGTGTCGCATCGGACGTGCCGATCCGACAGATTGGCTCTGCTGATCTCGCCGGCAACGCCCGCCGCGCCGATTGGAACCCACCCTGGTCCGCGAGCACTCCGTTCACCAAGTCATGCTCTGGTTTACGCGTCGATCCCTTGCCGTCAGGACTCTGCAACTAGTTGCGCTGGGCGCGCCGTTGGCGGTGACGGCCGCGTTGCCGCACAATCGCTTGCCGTCCTGGGCCTGGGTCCTCGTCAGCTACGCCACGGCCGCGATTGCTCTGCCGCTGGCCCGCTCGGGAAGGCAAAAGCGCAGCGGTCGGCCGGCGGACCGCGATCAGTTCTTTGCGATGTCGAACGACTTGCTCTGCATTGCCGGCCTGGACGGCTACCTTCGTCGCGTCAATCCGGCGTTTTTGAGGTACTCTGGCTACTCTCGCGAAGAACTGCTGGCGACGCCCTTCTTGTCTTTCGTGCATCCGGATCATGAGCCGCAGGCGGCCGCCCAACTGGCCGCTCTGGCGGAAGGACGCGAGGTCGAGGGCTTCGAATGCCTCTGCCGGCTGAGGAACGGAGCCTACCACTGGCTCTCCTGGTCGGCCGTGGCCATCGCCGAAAAAGGGCTGGTGCTCGCCATCGGCCGCGACACCACCGCCCGCAAGGAGTTGGAAGAACGGTTGGCCCGCTATTCAGCGATCGTTGAGTCGTCCCACGACGCGATCATGAGCCTCAGTTGCGACGGTCGAATCAAGTCCTGGAATGCCGGCGCCGAGCGATTGTTCGGATACGCCGCGACCGAGATCATCGGCCGGCACGTCTCGCTGCTGGCGCCGTCGGACAAGCGCGAGGAACAGGCCGAGCTGCTGCAGTGCATCGAGCGCGAGCAAACCATACTTCAGGCGGGCGTTGTCCGCCGACGCAAGGATGGGACTCACGTGCCGATCGATTTGACGTTATCTCCAATCCGCGACGCCAGCGGCAAAATGCTGGGCCTGTCCGCGATTGCACGAGACGTGACCGAGCGCCAACGCACCGAGGAAGCGCTCCGAGAGACCAATGCCGCACTGACGGCGTCCATCAAGCAAGCCGAAGCCGCCAGTCTTTCCAAAAGCGAGTTCCTGGCCAACATGAGCCACGAGATCCGCACGCCGATGACCACGATCCTCGGATATGCCGAGTTGTTGTCGTCCAATCCCAAGCTCAGCGACGACCGGAGCAGACGGCAGGAAGCTCTGCAGGCCATCAAGCGAAACGGCCAACACCTGTTGGAGATTCTCGACGATATCCTCGACCTGTCCAAAGTCGAGGCCGGCAAGCTGGCCGTCGAGCGATTGCCGTGCTCCCCGCGGCAGGTGCTGCAGGAAGTCGCTGATTTGATGCAAGGGCGAGCCGACGAAAAAGGCTTGAATTTCGAAGCCTCGTGCGAAGCGGCCGTTCCGGCGTTGATGGAAACCGACCCGACGCGCCTAAGACAGATTCTGCTCAATACCGTAGGCAACGCCATCAAGTTTACGGAAACGGGCGGCGTGCGATTGACGGTCCGACAGGAGATATCGTGTGCGGCGGCCTCTCGCGTGCTATTCGAAATCAGCGACACGGGCATCGGCATGAGCGAGGAGCAGCTCGGCAAACTGTTCGCCCCTTTCAGCCAGGCCGACGCTTCGACGACGCGCAAGTACGGCGGAACCGGCCTGGGCCTTTCCATCTGCACGCGACTGGTGGCGTTGCTGGGCGGAAAAATTGACGTCCAGAGTCGCCGAGGCGAGGGCAGCGTGGTTCGCATTGCGTTGCCGATCGGAACGCCGCCGGATGCAACGCAATTCGGCCAGCAAGAAGGAAGCGACGCGGTTCGCTCGCCGTTGTCGCCGGCGGCGGCGAGCAATCCGCAGCAGCCCGCTGCGCGGGTCCTGTTGGCGGAAGACAGCCCCGACAACCAGCGATTGATCGAACTGGTGCTGAAGAATTCAGCCATCGACGTCGAGATTGTGGAAAACGGTCAGGAAGCGGTCGATAAAGTACTGGAGCTGACGCGCTCCGGCGCACCGCCGGACGTCATTCTGATGGACATGCAGATGCCGGTGCTCGACGG
>DASZUP010000182.1:0-8620 GCA_035547635.1 Pirellulales bacterium | reverse complement strand
CGTACTGCTGCGAGCCCAGCTCGATGCGGGCCACGTCGCGCAACCGCACGATGCTGGAGATCTGGCCGCTGACGCCGGACTGGTTGACCTTGAGAATCACCGCGCCGAACTGTTCCGGATCGGTCAGCCTACCCAAGGTGTTGATGGTCAGTTGGAACTGCTGCCCGCGCGGCGCCGGGGGCTGGCCGATCTGCCCGGCGGCGACCTGGATGTTTTGCTCCTCCAAAGCCGCGATCACATCGGCCGCCGATATCTCCAGCGAGGAGAGCTTCTCCGGATCGAGCCAGGCGCGCATGCTGTAATCGCGTTGTCCCATGTAGGCCACGTTGGCCACGCCGGGCAACCGGCCCAGTTCGTCCTTGATCTGGATGGTGGCGTAATTGCTCAGAAAGATGTCGTCGTAGCGGCCGTCGGGCGAAATCAGGTTGACGATCATCAGCGTGCTGGGCGACATCTTCTTCACGCTGATGCCTTCCCGCTGCACCAGCGGCGGAATCACCGGTTCGGCCAGCGACACGCGATTCTGCACCAGCACCTGGGCCATGTCGGAGCTCATGCCCAGCTTGAAGGTGATCGTCAGCGAGTACATGCCGTCGTTCGTGCACTGCGACGACATATACATCATGTTCTCGACGCCGCTGACCTGCTGCTCGATCGGCGCCGCCACCGTGTCGCGCACCGTTTCCGCATTGGCGCCGGGATAGTAAGCCGTCACCAGCACCGTCGGCGGCGTGACTTCAGGGTATTGAGCCACAGGGAGCGAGAGCAAAGCCACCGCGCCGGCGATTACGAACACAATCGACAACACCGAGGCGAAGATCGGCCGGTCAATGAAGAAGTGCGAAATCACGGCCGCTCCTCAGGAGGTTGTGTCGACGCCTTGCCGCCGGGCTCGCGCCCCGCGATGTCGTCGCGAGTTTCCAGCTCTTCGCTGGCCGGCCGGCGCCGCCGCAACAGGCCATGGCCGTGGTAAATGAACGCCGTCACGAGGGCGCCCAGCAAGAAGCCTCCGGTCAACGCCCAGCGCAGGTGCGGAAAACCGGCCTTCCAAACCAGCCAGCCGACGGCCAGCCCGGCCGATTGCCCAAACAGCGCCGACGCGATGCGCCGTCTGACGGCGCCGCGGAAGGCGCGGCGCTCGCCGAGCCACTCGATGCAGTAGAAGAATAGCGGAGTCAGGAACACGCCGAACAGCGTCACGCCGAGCATGCCGCTGAACACGGAGATGCCGAGCGCTTGTCGCATTTCGGCTCCGGCCCCGCGCGCCAGCACCAGCGGAACCACGCCGAACACGAAGGCGAAGGAGGTCATCAGAATCGGCCGCAGACGCAGGTGCGAGGCCTCTCGCGTGGCCTCGGCCAGCGGCTTGCCTTCTTCTCGCAGTTGCTTGGCGAACTCCACGATCAAGATGGCGTTCTTGCAGGCCAGCCCGACCAGCACCACAAAGCCGATCTGCACAAAGATGTTGATGGCCATGTGCGCCAGCGCTACGCCGGCGATGGAGCAGAGCAGGCAGATCGGCGCCACCAGGATCACGGCCAGCGGCAGCGTCCAGCTTTCGTACAGCGCCGCCAGCGCTAGGAAAACGAACACTACGGAGAGAGCGAACACGTACATCGCCGTGTTGCCTGACCGAATCTGCATGTAGCTCAACTCGGTCCATTCGGCCTTCATCGACCGTGGCAGGCTCTCTTCCGCCGCTCGGGCAATGCGTTCTATGGCGTCGCCCGAGCTGACGCCGGGCAGCAGGTTGCCGTTGATCGGCGCGGCGTTATACAGGTTGTAACGCATGACCATCACAGGCCCGTTGATCTCTCGCACGTCGACGAGCGTGCCGAGCGGAACCATCTTGCCCGCCTGGTTTCGGACCTTGAGCAGGTTGATGTCTTCCACGCGGTTGCGAAACCGGCCGCCGGCTTGAATGTTGACCTGCCAGAAGCGGCCGAAGTCGTTGAAGCTGTTGACGTAATACGAGCCCAGGTAAATCTGCAGCGTCTGGTTGACGTCGTTCAACGAAACGCCCATCGACTTGACCTTGGTGCGGTCGATCTCCATGTACAACTGCGGCGTGTTGGAGCGAAACAGCGTGAACACGCCCAGCATGCCGGGTTCAGCGGCGATCTTCTCGACCAACTTGTCGGTTTGCGATTGCAAGGCGCCAAGCCCGAGCGAGCCGCGGTCTTCGACCATCAGCTTGAAACCGCTGGCCACGCCCAACCCCGGCACCGGCGGCGCGCCGAACAGGCCGACCATCGCGTCCTTCATCTCCGCAGCCAGCCGCCGCCGCAGTCGCGCCGCGATGGCGTCGGCCCGCAACTCCGGCGTCTGACGCTTTTCGAATTCGTCCAGGATCACGAACATCGTGCCGAAGTTCGAGCTGTTGGTTGAAAGCAGAAAAGACATGCCCGAGATGCTCACCGCATGGCGCACGCCCTCGGTTTCGAGAAACACTCGCTCCAGTCGCCGCAGCACTGCTTCCGTGCGCTCGACTGAGGCAGAGTCGGGCAGTTGCACGTTGACGACCAGCCGTCCCATGTCCTGCTGCGGAATGAACCCGAGCGGCAACTTGGTGAAGCCCCAATACGTCAGCGCTAAGAATCCGGCGTAGACCAACAGTCCCAGCACGCTCAACCTGAGCGTCCACCCGACCAGCCGGGTATAGATCGCGTTGCTGGCATCAAAGGCCCGATTAAAGAGCCGGAAGAACCAGCCCAACGTCGCATGCAGAAGCCAGGCCAGCGGATCGCGGCGCGCCCCGCGCGGCTGCAATAGCATGGCCGCCAGAGCGGGGCTGAGCGTGAGCGAGTTGATCGCCGAGATCACCGTCGAGGCGGCAATCGTCACGGCGAACTGCCGGAAGAACTGCCCGACGATGCCGCTGATCAAGGCGCACGGCACGAACACGGCGCACAACACCAAGGCTACGGCAATCACCGGGCCGGTCACCTCTTCCATCGCCTTAGTGGCCGCCTCGCGCGGGGCCAGACCGTGGTGCAGCCAGCGTTCCACGTTCTCTACCACCACGATCGCGTCGTCGACCACGATGCTGATGGCCAGCACCAGGCCCAGCAGCGAGATGTTGTTCAGACTGAAACCGAGCGCTGCCATGGCGACGAACGTACCGACGATGGCCACCGGCACCGCAATCAGCGGGATCAAGGTCGCCCGCCAGCTCTGCAAAAACGCCAGCACGACCACGGCCACCAGCACCACCGCTTCCAGCAGCGTCTTGGCCACGTCCTTGATCGACTCTTCCACAAAGGGAGTCGTGTCGTAGGCGACTTCAAAGTCGACGCCATCGGGAAACCGTCGGCGCAGCTCCGCCATTTTGGCGCGGACCCGGTCGGCGACGTCGAGCGCGTTGGCGCCGGGTAACTGAAAAATGGCTAAACCGGCCGAGGGCTTGCCGTCGAGCCGGCACGAGAGATTATAGTTTTGCGCGCCCAATTCGACGCGTGCGACGTCTCGCAGCCGGACGAGTTGGGGGATATCGCCGTGCGGGCCCCCCAGGCTCGATTTCACGATAATCTCGCCGAACTGTTCCGGCTTGCTCAGGCGGCCGAGCGCGCTAATGGGCTGTTGAAAAGCGGGTCCGCCGGTCGCCGGCGGCTGGCCGACCTGGCCGCCGGCCAATTGCACGCTTTCGGACTCGATCGCCCGGGCGACTTCGCTGGCCGCAATGTTGCGCGAGGCCAACAAGTCGGGATTGAGCCAGGGACGAATGCTGTAATCCCGCTGTCCGAGAATGACGATGTCCGACACGCCTTCCAGGCGGAACAATTCATCCTTGACGTTGATCGTGGCGAAATTGCTCAAATACAAGTCGTCGTAACGGCCGTCGGGCGAGTAGAAGTTGATCACCAGTAAGATGTCGGGCGATTTCTTCTTGATCATCATCCCTTGGCGCTGCACCGACTCCGGCAGTTGCGGCATGGCCAGGGCCACGCGGTTCTGCACCATCACCAGCGCGGTGTTCAGATCGGCGCTTAAATCAAAGGTGACCGTCAATGTGTACGAGCCGTCGTTGGACGAGCGCGACGACATGTAGAGCATGTTCTCGACGCCGTTGACCTGCTGCTCGATGGGCGCCGCCACCGTATCGGCCAACACCTGGGCGCTGGCGCCCGGATACATGACCGTCACTTCGACGCTCGGCGGCGTAATCTGCGGATACTGTGAGATCGGCAGCGAGATGCCGGCGATCGCGCCGCCCAGCACGATGACGATGGAGATCACCGAGGCGAAGATGGGCCGATCGATAAAGAAGCGTGAGATCACGGCGCGTCAGCCACCAGGCAAGAAGAACAGCCAAACCGGCGGAGAAGGAACACTGCGGATCGCATCAGTCAGTCGCCGGCCGACTCGTCAGCCGCTTTCTCGTTCGCCTCGCTATCTTTTTCCGCCCCCTCCTTTGCAGGCTCAATGGGCGTTTGCGGCTCCAACCCCGGTTCGATGCCGCCGATATCGCCCGACTCCAGCGGGCTGACCTTGGGCATCGGCGTGAGTTCCGCCTGAACCGTCATCCGGGGTCGCACCATCTGCAGACCGCTGACGATCACCCGATCGTCCGGTTTGAGACCGTCTTCGATCACGCGCAGTCCGTCTTCCTGCAAGGCGCCGGTGCGGACGCGGCGGTACTGCACCTGGTCTTTTTCGTCGACGACGTACACGTACTTCAGGCCCTGGTCGGTCCCGATCGCCTTGTCGACGACCAGCAGCGCCTCGTGCGGTTGGCCCAGCGGCAGCCGGACTTTGACGAAGTTGCCGGGCGTAAATATCCGCACGCCTCGCTCGGGCCTCGGATTGTGGAACTCGCCGCGGATGGTGAGCGTGCCGGTCGTGGGATCGACCCGGTTGTTGACGAAATTGACGTACCCGTGGTGAGGAAAGCCCTTTTCTCCCTGCAAGGCGGCCAGCACCGGGATGTCATCGTACTCACGCGCCGAGCGGAGCTTGCCCTGGTTGATCATATTCTTGATCCTCAACATCGTCGGCTCGTCGATGTCGAAGTAGGCGTAGATCGGATCGCGAGACACGACGGATGTGAGAACCGTCGTGTCCTGGGTCACCAGGTTGCCCACCGTGTAATAGTAGCGGCTCACCTCGCCGTCGATCGGCGAGAGGACTTTGGTGAAAGACAAGTTGAGTTCGTTGGTGTCGAGCGTTCCTTTCGACATCGCCAGATTGGCCAGCGCTTCATCTTCGGCCGCCTGGTAGCTGTCGAGATCCTGCTGCGTGATGGCGGCCGGCGACTTCTGAGCGATCGACTTGGCCCGCACGTTGTTCGCCTTGGCCAGCTTGACCTGTGCCTGGTTCGCGGCCACCTGGCCTTGCGAGTAGTCGACCAGAGCCTGATAGGGGCGGGGATCAATTTCATACAATAGATCGCCCGCCTTGACCTCCATGCCTTCCTTGAACGGCGCCTTGGTCAGATAACCAGTGACGCGAGGCCGAATTTCGACCGAATGCACCGCGTCCATTCGGCCGGTAAAGTCGACGTAGTCCGTGACCTCTCGCTGCTCGGGCACGCTCACGGGAATAATGAGCGGTTCGTTCGTCGGTTCCGACGGCGTTTGCCTTTGGCAAGCTGACGCAGCCGCTGAGAGGGCGAGACTGACGACGAGCAGGCGATTCCAGCGCATTCGAACCTCATCCGTGGAAATGCGACCATTCTAACGACTCTGTCCGCGACGCCAAGGCGGCCGAATGTTTGACAGCCGCGCGACGCGCTCCGTACGATACGGCCGGCTCTGTTGTCCGCGCCCCATTTCAAGCAAAGAATAAGCGTCGCCGTGGCGCCACCCAGGGCGACTTGTCTCACGGCGTCGTAGGAACTGAATCGTACGCAGCGTGTCGTGCTAAAAGGATGCCATGAACGGCAAAAGTTTCGATCCGGTGAAGATCGGCGTTATCGGCCTGGGGCGTTTCGGGCGTTTGCATGCGCTGACGCTGGCCGGGCTCGCCGAAGCCGAATTGGTCGGCCTGGTCGCGCGGCGGCAACAGAGTCTCGATCAGCTCTCGGAGGAACTTCCGGGCGTGCCATGCTGGACTGACCTGGACCGCGCCCTTCGCGAGTGTCCGGCCGAAGCATGGATCGTGGCGTGTACGACGGCGTCGCACGTTCGCGTCACGCGAGCGCTGCTCGAAGCGGGCAAGACGGTACTGTTGGAAAAACCGATCTCCGAAAGTCTCGAAGAAGCCCGCAGCCTTGCGCCGCTGGTCCGGCCCGATTCCAGTAACCTGATGCTCGGCCATATCGTGCTGTTCAACAGCGAGTACCAGCAATTGAAAGAGGAGTTGCCGAAGCGCGGTCCGATCGCTTACGTCGACTGCGTGCGACACCGGCCCGCGAGCATCGTGGCCCAATTTCCAGGCGAGAACCCGTTGCACGCGGCCATGGTCCATGACCTGTACGTCGTGCAGTCGCTCGTCGACCGCACGGAGCCGGCGCAGTTCAGCGCTCAGTACCATCGCACCGCAAAGGGCGAAATCGACTTGGCGCTGGCCCAACTCAAGTGGCCGAGCGGCACGGTGGCCTCGTTCGCCGCATCGTACCTGACGCCGGCCGGCATGGCGCCGCGCGGCTTCGACCGGATGGAAATCTTCGGCGAAGGCTGGTCTGCACGCATTACGCCGAATCCGCGGCCGATCGTAATCTGGGACGCCCAGGCCGTTTGGCCGTTGGCGCTGGAAATCCGAGCTGGCGCCAACGGCGCCAGCGGCATGATGGCCGAAGAGCAGCGAGTCTTTTGCCGCGTCGTGCGCGGCCGGCAAAGCGTGCCGGTCGGAGCCGCCTATACGGATGCGATTCAGGTGCAAACCTGGATGGACAAGCTGGCCGCTTGCGCGACATGAGCCGGCGCCGCTTTACGGAGCGCCTCGTCCTCATCCATCGCCTCGCTTGTAACGCGTCCACGGCTCCGATACCCTTCTGGTTAGCCACTCGCATCCGGAGAAGACGCTACCATGGCGATCGATAAGTCGGGCAAATGGTGGGTCGGCAAGACTCCCGAAGATCTGCAGGAGTACCTCGACGCCTTTTCCGAGGACTCGTACCCGATCCATGAATTTCGGCTCGCTCGTTGCGACTGCGGATCGCTTGAATTCCAAATTGAAGCCAGCGATGAAGACGGAGTGGCCCGCCGAACCTGCGCCGCGTGCAGGCAAAAGCACTTTCTCTGCGACTCCGAAGAAAACTGGAGCGATGCGGAAACAAAACGTTGGCGCTGCACCGCGTGTAAATCGAGAGTTGCCAACGTCGCAGCCGGCTTCGCCTTGACCGAAGACCGCCAGGCCATCCATTGGCTCTATGTGGGCGAGCGCTGCGTCGGCTGCGGCGTGCTGGGCTGTCTGACCAGTTGGAAGATCGGCTACAGTCCGTCGTTGCAGTTGATGGACCTGGTTTGATAGGGGACGAGGAAAGGCCGCAACGTCTCGTTCCCACGCTCTGCGTGGGAACGCCGAACGGACGCTCGGCGTCCTCGGGGCCTCGCACCGCTTCGCCGAAGCCTATCATCCAAGCGTCAGGAACCCTTTGCGGCTCAACCGCCGAATGCAAGACAATGACGCGGAGCGTCGAAGGCTGCGCACCCACGCAGAGCGTGGGAGCGAGTAGGTCATGCACGCTCTCCGGCCGCGCCCCTTCACCTCCGCTCCGATCTTCACCTCCGCTCCGATCTTCGCGTCCACTCCGCCTCGAGCTCGGGATCGCTCGCAACCAGGAACGCGTAACTGGCAGCGCCGCCGGCCCAAAGCAAGGCCCAGCCGCCGTAAGCGGGCAGCAGGTGCTTGAGGCTGTGATAGCCGACGGCCCAATGCACCAGAATTGTCGAACAATAAGCAAGGTTGCCCGCTGCCATCAGGGCTCGCCAAAGCCATGCCTGGCCCCGTTGAAAGCCCCATAGGGCGGGCAACAACGTCGCAACGCCGCAGGCGATCAGCATGCCGCCGAACGTAGCGCGATCGTGGGCCACCAGCGGAACGAGCTGCGGATGAGCATCGACCAGCTCCGCGGAGCAGACGTTCATGAACTCCAAGTCTTCCGGCACGAACACGCTGGTCATGCCAATACCGGAAATAACCAGGCCCGCCACGATCAAGATCGCTCCATGCACGACGAACAGGAGCTGGCCCCACTGATTCGCCCGCCAGCGCCAATCGTTCCACAATTCGGGCGGCGGCTGGCGCTGTTGTTGCGGCAAGGCGGAGTGAACCGTCAACACGAGAAACTGGAACAGAATGGCCGTCACGAAGGCGTGAAAAGGATCGAAATAGCCGAAACCAAGGAACGAGAAGAAACTGACAAAGCCCGCCAAGGCTGAGGCGACCACGGTCACGAAGGCCCAATGCACGCCCCGGCGGATCCCGCACCAGGCAAGCGCCGAATAGAGGATGCCAACGGCCAGCATCGTGCCGGCCAAAGTCACACGGTCGTGGGTCATGAACGACAGCAGCCGCTCGTTCACCTCCGCAAGCTGCTGACGCGTAAGCCCGGCCATTGATTCGTCGTAGGGCATCACCACGCGCGTCGTCGCGATCAGCATGGCCAGCGTTCCGCCGATCAGCATGCTCAAGCCCATCATCAGCGCCCAGAACCACGCCTGGCCGCCGAGCCGTACGG
>DASZUP010000181.1:0-6593 GCA_035547635.1 Pirellulales bacterium | reverse complement strand
AGATTCAAAAGTTTGATGAGTTCCAGCACGTCGGCCAAGTCGCGAAGGCGGCCGGCATTGGTCATTCCGGAGGCGAGTTTAAGCTCGACCAGCTTCGGCAAGTCGATATATGAGATTCCGTCCGACAATGTGCTGACTTCGGCCGGCTCGGGAAATGCTACGGGCTTTGGCTTGCCGTCGCCGGGATATTCGCCCGTCGTGAGGAACTCGATGCGGACGCCCAATTCTGTGTCGCGCAGGTGCTTGCTATGTCGGTGGGGAGGCAGATAGCCTAGCCCGGCCAGTTCTTCGTGGATTCTCTTGAGGCCTGGTTTCGTGACCAGAATATCGACGTCTTCCGTGAAGCGACGAACGCCGTGATGGAAGAGCGCCATGCCGCCGACGATGGCATACGGGATGTGCATCTCAGTCAGGCGCTTTGTGATCTTATGAAGAGCATTGAAAACCGCGCTCTGGCCCTCAAAATGCCGGCTGCCTTCGCTCAAAGCCCACCTCGGATCTCGTTCGAGAGCTTGCTCGTAATTGGCCGCTCGAGCCGTCGAGGCATGCTTGCCGACGGCGCTTGTACGAGCTGGACGTGAAGCAGAGACCGGCGCGGTCGCGTCTGGCGCGCGATTCTCGGAGGCGGCGGTCGTTTCGATTGATTCACTCATCGTGGGACGGACCGTGTTGCCAGAACGTGTTGGTCTATTTGCAGTATACCACTATTCTACGCTGCTTTCCGGCGCCAGCCGCTTATACTCGCCAGCGAGCCAGCGTGGGATGTCGCTCTTGTACCAGCGCGAAAACCAGCTCTCGCTCGGCCCGCCGGGCAAGTTGGTCCAGGCCTCCTGCGCCGCCAAATCAGTGACAAAGTGATAGGAAGGCGCAAACGTCGTTTCGCGCTTGGCGGCCCGCAGCAAGTGTCCTTGAAACGGGGTCGCATGGCAGCCTCGCATCGGCAGCTCGCTGGTCTGAATGCCCAGGGCGCGGCCGACGAACTGGCTCTCGAAGAACCGGTTGGTGAACTTGAACGCGTTCGTCACGCTCCACGGCTGATCGGTTTCGTCTTGAAGCTTTTCGGCGGCCGCGCGGATCAACGTCGCTTTGTCGCGGTCTCGCCACCAGATCGAGTCCTCTTTCTTCAGCAACCGGTCGATACAGGTCACGACCATCATCGAAAAGCCGGCGCGCGAGCAAAGGTAGAGCATCCGCCGCCAGCCGAACCCGCCTTGCTTGCGCGGCTCCTGGCCGAAGATCTCCAGCAGCACGTTGCGATACAAGCGGGAAAACAACGTGGCTTCGAGGCTCTCAGGGCCGTAGCCGCAATCCCACGCCGTCAGCCGTTCTTTGATGGGCCCGTCAGGCAGATTCGGCAGGAAGATTTGCAGCAGGTCGCGGGCCTGCATGCTGATCACGTCGTATTGCAGGAGCTGCATGTCCTGCACCGTAGCGGCGGGCAATTCGCCGAGCCGTTCGCCGATTCGCCGTCGGCGATAGTCGGGCACCGGCTGCGTAACCAACTCCGGTCCGCCGGGCGGATTGATGTTCTCGTTGGCGCTGGCCACGTACCCCTCGGGCGGATCGTAGAGGCGCGGCAAGAGCGTGGTCGGCATCCAGCCTTTCCAATGATTGGCCGCGTCCCACGCCGGCACAGGCAGCATGCCGTTGTGCCCGGCGGCTCGCTCGGGAAAACAGCCGTTCGCCTGTCGTCCAATATGTCCCTCGGAGTCGGCAAACACCCAGCACAGCGTCGGCTGGGGGCAGTCGCGGACCAAATCCATCGCCTGCAGCGCGCTTTGACAGCCCGGCAGCTTGAGCCAGGTGGCAACCGAGCCGCCGGAGCCCGCCGCCTGGCCGGTCCACGCGCTGAGCAGGTAGTAGCCCGGACCGCTTTTTTCCGGATCTCCGTCGAGCGTGCCCAATTCGTTGTGATAGACGGGCAGCAGTTCCGGCTCTTGCCCTTTGCGGGCGATGATTTCCTCGGTGAGCTGGAAGTCTCGCCACTCGTCGCCTCGGCGGTACTGCCAGCCGAGCTCGCCGCGCCGGCAATCCTCGATAAAGTAGTCGCTGGTGTCCCCTTTCAGGTACGTCACGCCCCAGGCCAATTTGGGCGTGCGGGCGACGGCGAACAGGGGGCAGCCGGGCAAGGTGGCGCCCATGACGTACTCGTCGTCCCATCGCAACACCGCCTCGTACCAGATCGACGGCAGGCGGTTCACCTCCAAGTGCGGGTCGGAGGCCAGCAACGCATGTCCGCTGGCGCTGCGATGCGGCGCCACGGCCCAGGCATTGCTGCCGGCCAATCGAGGCAGGTCGGCGATCAACTCCAGCGCTTCGTCGGACAGCCGGCTGGAGATCTTGATCTGCTGCAGCAGCATGAAATCGGCATCGTCGAGCAGCGGTTCGAACAACTCCTTGAGCTTGTCTCGCCCGACGCCCGCCTGGATCAGTTCCAGCAGCAGCCGTTCGTTCTGCTGCTGGCCGACCGCCAGGCCGCCAAAATTGAGCAGGTTGCCGATCAGCATCACCGATTGCTGATTCCACGGGTACGGCTGAAAGCCGACGGCCCACATCGGCAGCGAGCGGCCGGCCTGCTTGATGCCGTCATTGATGCCTTCGCAGTAGGCCGTCAGATAGCCGAAATTGAGATCGTCGAGCGCTCCGACTTCGCGGTCCAAATGTCGGTAAAGACCCGCTTTGCGAAAAAAACGGTCGGTTTCCAGCAGCTCCGGCTTGTCACTGATAAGTTCCGCCGAGCGGCCGCGCGCAACCGCCCGCGAGAAAAGCATCTGCGTGGGCCGGTCGATGGCGTGCATGTACCCCAAGCCGTACAGCGCCGCCGACCAGGATCCGGCCTCGATGTGCGGCACGCCGTTATCGTCGCGCGAAGCGGAGAACGCACGGCGCGGGTGCTTGATCCGCAGTGGTTTCATGCGTTCCTGATGAGAATTGCCTGATGAGAGTTGATCGATGAACTCGGTGTCGCAGAGCCTGCTTCTTCGGCGGCGGACCCAAGTTTACCATGCTCTTTAAGCTGGGACGAAGCACGCAGGATACCCAACAACCCCCGTCGGTGAAAACTCCGGTTCGATGCTCTCCGAGGTCGAGCGATCCGTCGCGGAGCTGACCGAGTCCGCGGTTCATGCCACGCCACAGAACTCGCGAGAAAGTTTGACTTGCCCGCTGGATCCGCTCCACTGAGGGGGTGTCCTCTCCTGTGGCTGAACGCAGCCGGCCGCAGGCGGGCAGGCAGATAACCACTCTCATCTCCATTCAAGAAGGGCGAGACCGTACAAGGCGCCAAGCGGCCCGCCCTAGATCGCTCCGCCCGCCAGGTTCATTTCCAGCTCCCCGCTCAGAACGAATGGCGACACAATCAGCGTTCCCAGCGCGAAGCCGATGACGGCCCGAGTCAGCGGTTCCCATCGACCCGGCTGCGGGCTCTACGCGGCCGGCTCGGTTGCTAGAGGAGGCGTGTAGGGGGTCTCGTTCACATCTTCATTCGATTGGCGTCGACAACTGCCGAGACGCGGAAAGGCCCGCTTGTCGTCGTTCCGTTCGAAGTTTAACCCGGCTACAATCCGTTGCATGGGTCGTTGCCTGCCGCTGTGTCCGAGAATCATGTCGTTCGCCCTGAGCGCGGTCGATTGCCGCTCAATGGAGTCGAAAGCGCGAGGATTCTTGCTCGGCAGGGCGCCATGAGTCATCCGCCATCGCCTGCATCCGAGTCGCTGCTTGCCGGGGCCGTTCCGCCGACCAGCTTTCACGAAGATACGGAGTTCCATCGCGGACTGGGCCTGTTCGATGCCACGATGCTGGTCGTCGGGGCCATGATCGGATCGGGCATTTTTCTCGTCTCCGCCGAGATGAGCCGCCTGCTCGGCAGTCCGGGCTGGCTGCTGGCGGCCTGGCTGCTCACCGGCGTGCTAACGATTGGGGCGGCGCTCTCCTACGGAGAACTGGCGGCCATGATGCCTCGGGCCGGGGGGCAGTATACCTATCTACGCGAGGCCTATTCGCCGCTGTGGGGATTTCTCTATGGCTGGACGCTGTTTCTCGTGATCCAGACGGGCACCATTGCAGCCGTCGCCGTGGCATTCGGTCGCTTTGCCGGCGCCATTTGGCCCGTCGTCTCCGAGAGCAACTACCTGATCGAGCCCGTTCACCTGACGCAAGGCTATGCAATCTCGCTTTCGACGAATCAACTGCTTGCCGTCTCGCTGATTGTGCTGCTTTCCGCCAACAACATGCGAGGTTTGTACTATGGCAAGGTGCTGCAGAATCTGTTCACCGTAGCCAAGACCGGCGCGCTGCTGGCGATGATCGCTCTGGGGCTCACGGCGGGCTGGAACGCGACGGCCGTCGCCGAGAACTTCCGCCAGTTCTGGAGCGTTCGACCGGTCGACGATCTGCGCGAAGGCCTGACGGCGGCGACTTCGGCCGGCGGCTTGTTCGCGGCAATCTGCGTGGCGCAGACCGGCTCGCTGTTTTCTGCAGACGCCTGGCATAACGTCACGTTCGTGGCCGGCGAAGTCAGGAACCCGCGGCGAAACCTGCCGCTGGCTCTGGGCCTGGGGACGGGGCTGGTGATCGTGTTGTATCTGCTGGCCAATCTCGCCTACCTGGCCAGCTTGCCGCTGGAAGGCATCCAGGCGGCGCCGGCGGATCGGGTCGCGACGGCCATGCTGGTGCAAGTGTTTCCCGCCGTCGCCGTGCCGCTGATGGCCGGCGCGATCATGGTTTCGACGTTCGGCTGTAACAACGGCCTGATCCTGGCCGGTTCGCGAGCGTATTACGCCATGGCGCGAGACGGCCTCTTTTTTCGCCAGGCGGCGCGGCTCAACAGGGCCCGCGTCCCGGCGTGGGGCCTGGCGGTGCAAGGATTATGGGCCGCGGCGCTCGTGCTGCCGCGCACCTATCGCGAAGGGAAGTACGGCAATCTCTATAGCGATCTGCTGGAATACGTCATCTCCGCGGCGCTGGTCTTCTATATTCTGACTATTCTTGCCGTGTTTCGCCTGCGCCGCACGCGCCCTGATGCCGCGCGGCCGTACCGCGCCGTTGGATATCCGTTCGTGCCCGCGGTCTATCTCATCGGCGCCGCGACGATTGTCAGCGTGCTGTTCGCGTACCGGCCGATGACGACCTGGCCCGGGTTGATCATCGTGCTGCTCGGCGTGCCGGCGTATTTCATCTGGAAACGACGTAGCGTCCGCAGCGCATAGAACGGCGACTGCGCTGGCGGCTGGTTAGGTAAGCTGGGCGTTTTGTACCGGGCTTCCACTTCAGCTTTCGAGATTTCAAGGAAGTTCCTCTCGCTTCGTTTGTCGGTCTTGCTACACTTCTCTCGTGCAACTCGCGCAAGGCCCTATCTTTTCGCGGATCGTTTTTTTGTGACCATTCATCTTGAGTCTGCCGTTGCGTTGCGGCCGCCTGAAGTCGTGACGCCGTCTCATCTGGCTCCTGTTGCAACCCGGCGTGTTTCGCTCGCCGCAAGCGTGAATCGCGGTCGCGTGCGCTGGGACTACGTCGTGCCCATCCTGACCTTGCACTTGCTGGCTCTTCTGGTCGCAGTTCCCTGGCTGTTCAGTTGGACCGGGGTGGCGTGCCTGGTGCTGGGCGTCAATGTCTTCGGTCAGCTTGGCGTGCCGATCGGCTATCACCGGCTGCTCGCGCATCGCAGCTTCCGCGTACCGAAGTGGCTCGAGCGAACCTTCGTGACGCTGGCGTTGTGTTGCGGACAAAACACGCCGGCCCGATGGGTCTGTTGGCACCGTTTGCATCACCGGCACACCGACGAGCAGGATGATCCGCACAGCCCGCTGGTGACCTTCCTCTGGTCCCATGTCGGTTGGTTGTTCTTCGACAACCGCGGCACCCATAACGCCGAGTCGTATTACAAATATGCGCGCGACGTGCTGGACGACCCCTACTACATGTACCTGGAAAAGCACCGCCTGGCGGCGGGCTGCATTTACCTGGCGCATGCCGCGCTGTTTTTCCTCGTTGGGCTGGCGACCGGCTGGATTGCCTCCGGCCAGGCGCTTGCCGGATTGCAGTTCGGCCTGAGCCTGCTGATTTGGGGCGTCGCCGCGCGCACGGTCTACGTCTGGCACATCACTTGGGCCGTCAATTCGTTGAGCCACATCTTCGGCTATCGCAACTACGAAACGGACGAGGAAAGCCGCAATAACTGGTTCGTGGCCCTCATTACGGGCGGCGAAGGGTGGCATAACAACCACCACCACGACCCTGCCAGCGCTTCGGTCCAGCATCGCTGGTGGGAGTTTGATTTGAACTATTACATCATCAAGCTGCTGGAGTGGGCGGGTCTGGCGACGCACGTCGTACCCCCGCAACACATCCGCCGAGCCGCTCGCAACATTGCGGCCGTGCGGCCGGCTGCTTGAACCGCGGGCCGATGGCGCTGAGCTGTAAGCGGGCATGCAAACGCGCGGTTGTCCCGCCGGCGCTTGCTACGCTTCATCTGGCTGGACAAGCCGGTAGGTCAGGGCAGCTCGAGGCACTGCAGTTCGCCCTTGCGATCCTTCAAGTATAAGCGGCCGTCGGCCAATATGACGTGCGGCCAGGCGTCGGTGGAGGATAGGCCT
>DASZUP010000180.1:0-10361 GCA_035547635.1 Pirellulales bacterium | reverse complement strand
CTCGCCAAGCCAATTTACAGGCAGTTTGAGCGGGACAACGTTGAGGCTAGGATTACGCGGACGAGAAATCAGATCGCTTGTGACGGTTGCGGTTACACTCATTGGTTTTTGCCCAAGTGACGATTCGCCTTTGATGTTGTTATCAAGCACATGGCGACCGGCCTGATGGCCTTGAGCATCGTCAATACCGCCGTAGGCAACCGCGCGGGGGCGAACGGCTTGCCCATCTGACGCCCCCCTCATGGTGATAGATTACATTTGCTGGTCGCCTGCGCCGCACTTCGGCCGATTGCTTGGGAATCTCCGACGCTCACGATCGAAAACCGCCCATCCGCAGCGCGCCGGCTGCGATCTGCCCGCTGCCATGAGGCGCCCTGCAACCATTTGATGCGGTCGGATTCGGTCAACTGGCGAAGCGGCGCAAAACTCGCCTTGTGACCCTCGTACGGCGGACCTATGATTCGCGCCCGGTTGCATCGAGTTGCGCGCGTGACGGAGTTGTTTTGAAGTGGCCATTAGTGCTTGCGATGGCAGCGATGCTTGCCTGGCCGCAAGCAACCATCGCCGATGAAAGCGGCCGCGAGCCAAGCGCCCCCCGCCGTTCAAACCAGGTCGCCCCAGCGTCTGCAGCTGAGGTGCGCTCCCGTCCCGCGCGTTCGCGCCTGCCGGAAAGTCCTGCTTTACACTTCGCCGAATTCCTCGACACGGGCGCCGAAAACAGGCTGATCAGCCCGGCAAAGCCCGAAGCCCGGTTGGTCTTCTGGCAGGAAGACGTCAACGAAGGCGAAGAAATCAGCGTCGAGGAACTCGACCAGCGGCTGCAAGGCCTGGAGGCCGAAAGCGCCGCTCGAAAGCGGGCCGCCGCGAAAGGCTTCAGCCATCGCGTGTTTGGCCGCATTCAGGCCGACGCGGTAACCTTCAGCCAGGATGCGGCCAATCGCGAGCAGCTTGGCAATATCCCCAACGGGACCGACTTTCGTCGCGTGCGCATCGGCGTGCAAGGCGAAGGGCACGAGATCTATTACTATCGTCTCGAAATCGGCTTCGCCCAAGCCGACTCGCAAACGAAGCGCCGTCCCCGGATCACCGATGCTTATTTTGAAATCCGCGACTTGCCGTGGCTAGGCGTCTTGCGGGTTGGCCAATTCCGTGAGCCGATCAGCATCGAGCGTTCCACGAGCGGCAACGACATCACTTTTATGGAGCGAGGTTTGCCCCAGGCGTTCAACCCCGCGCGCCGGCTGGGAGTCATGGCGTTTGATCACTCGGCGAACGAGAAATGGTACTGGTGGAATGGGCTCTTCGCCCAGAACAGCACTGCGTTCGGCGAGCAATTCGGCGATGCGCCGCGCGTTGCCTGGGTGGACCGCGCGGTCTGGCTGCCCTGGTACGACAAGCCGTCGGAAGGCCGCTACTTGCTGCAGTTAGGCGCGTCGTATTCCTATCAAAGCATCCGAGATCAAACCAGAAAATTCTCGTCCACGCCGGAAGTGAAATTGCAGTATGGGGCCGAGTCGGTGATCCCCAACTTCGTCAACACCGGCAATCTCTTGATGAACGACTTCCAGATCCTGCAGTGCGAAGCGTCTACGGTGTTGGGGCCGCTGTCTTTTCAGGCCGAGTACTATGGCGTGCTCGTCGACCAACCCGGGCAGCCGACCGTATTCCTGCACGGCGCCTACGCGTTTGTCAGCTATTTCCTGACCGGCGAGAACCGCGTGTACGACCCGATCCAGGGCATCTACGTAGCCACCAAGCCGTACTCGGAATTCTTTCGCGTACGCACGGACCGCGGCATTGGCATGGGGCCTGGCGCGTGGGAGATCGCGGCCCGCTTCTCGACCATCAACCTCAGCGATGGCAACGTCCAAGGCGGCCGCCTCAATGACGTCACGCTGGGAGTGAATTGGTACCTGAACTTTCAATCCCGCATCATGTTCAACTATATCCATGCGTTTCTCAACCGGTACAACCAGCCGAGCAACGCCGACGTGTTCGCAATGCGCGCCCAGGTCGTCTGGTAATGCCGCGATCCGGCGATTCAGTCTTCTTCGAGATGCCGGACGATATCGCCGTTGACCATGTAGATTACGTCTGCGGCGATGCTGGCGGCCATGTCGCCGATGCGCTCCAGGTGCTTTGCTATGGCGTACAGCTTGAGCAGCGGCTCCGTTTGATCGGGCATTTGGCGAATCACCGCCCGAATCTGCTGATGAAACTCGCGGCGCATCGCATCCAGAATGTCATCGCTCCGGCGCACTTCATAGGCCTGGTTGACGTCGGCTTTGACGAGAGCTTCCAGGCTGTTCTGGAGCATGCCTTGGGCTCGTACGGCCATTAAGCGGAAATCGACGTCCACGTCGGGGGCCGGTCGCTCAACAAGGAACAACACGCGTTTGGCGATATTGGCCGCCAGGTCGCCGGTGCGTTCCAGGTCGTTGTTGATTTTCAGCACCGCGATGACGAACCGCAGATCGCCTGCCGCGGGCTGGTAGAGCGTGAGGATCTTGAGGCACTCCTCCTCGACTTCCACCTCAAGCCGATCAATCTCCGCATCGCGCCGCAGAACGGTTCGCGCAGCCGCCGCATCTCGATCTGAAAACGCCTTGATGGCATCGGAGATCGCCGCTTCCACCAGCCCACCGACTGAGCGGATTCTCTCCTTCAGAAGATCGATTTGCCGCAGTACGTGTTTTGCCATTCGGATCCTCTGGGCAGGCGAGTACGCCGCCGCATCGACCACCGGTCCCGGAATCTTTTTTTGGTCCCCGTGAGCACGGCATGCCGCTCAATGAATTTGGGCTGCGGCGGCGGACGGACTTTCGCCGTGCCGTAACGCATTTGCTGCGGTCGGCCTTGACCGGTCAGCGCCTTCATGGAACTCCGCAAACCGGTCTCGGGGAATCACCATGACGTGCAACACTCGACCGGCGCGGAGTAAACATAGCTCCAGGGAATTCTGTCGCACGCAGGTCAGCGCTTCCCTGACTTGGAATAGATCCTTGCCTTGCAACGGCTGCCTCCTGGCTTGGAGAATGATATCGCCGGCTTCAACCCCCGCCTCGGCGGCAGGCCCTGCCGCCAACACCGATTTCACTTGCACCGTGCCGTCTTCGGTCGTCAGCGCGAAGCCGATAAACCTTGAGTCGTCTGGCGATTCGTGGCGTTTGCTCGCGGCTAGGTACGCCGTGTGCCGAGGAAAATCGAGCGTCAGCAGGAAGCGGCGGAGATAATCGATTCCGAGCGAGCTCTCACGGGCATCCCGCGCAAAAATCATGCCCTCATGAGAGAACGAACCAACGCGCATCCGGGAAAGTTTGCCCGTGGCGACCGTGACGTCCCCCGACACGGTCGCCGCCGTGGACTGCGTTCCCAACGCGATTTCATTCAGCGCGGCAAGCCGGTCGAACACGGCGGCCCGCAGCGTCTTGCTCGTGGCGCCGGTATCCAGCAGAAACCACTCGCACGCAACGCGGGGAAGATCACAGCGCAGATAAGGGCGGCCGCCGGCGTCGCACCGCAACACGTGCGCCTGGCCATAATCGCTCAACTTGCGGCCGTCGCCCAGAAAGCGAAGTTTGCCTTCGTCGAAATCGATTTGAACCACTTGCGAGCGCAAGAAGTCCATGCCCAGAATGCCTTGAATGGGCAGGCCCGTCGCGCGACGCATCGGCTGCAGGTCGCAACAGGCAATGGGGCCGGGAAGTTCGATGGCCGCGGCGCCCACGGCCAGATGCGGGCATTCGAAAAGCTGCGCCGAGACCACGCCCGCCGAATTGGCCAGGCCGACGCTCCCGGCGACCGATGTCAGCTTCGCGCTGAACCGCTGGTCCAGTGCCGTTAACGACGCACCCGTGTCAACGACAAACTGACACTCTTCGTTTGCCACGCGCACGGGCACAAGCAACAGCCGGCCATTCGTTCCGATATCGAATTCCGCCACCAGTCGGGAGCTCTCTCGCTGCTCAGCAAGCGGATCGCCCAACGTTGGCTCGGCATGGGCGCTTGCCCGGCTGAAAATGGCGCTGGCCGCTATCCAGATAGCCGTCGCAATCCAGTGAAACCCAACGCCATTCGCCGAAGCGTACTTGCCCATTCTATGCGGCCTTCCTCTTCAGTAGCTCTGCCGGACTTCCGGCAGCTAAGCGTTATGGATCGGCGCCGACGGGACTTTACTTGATTCTTGTTAGGTTTCGATGAATTTTGGCGTTCGTTCGGCTTAGGGACGGAAAGTTCGCTCCGGCTCCGTGGCTCGACTCGGAGGATCACTCGCCAATGCCATATCTCGCCAAAAACATTTCCACCGACGTGCAAACGACGTCGTCCTTCAATTGCTGCGAAGGCGACGGCTCCAGACCGAACACCGCCGGCCAGAAAATGGCGCTTTCCAGCAGCCCGCAGAATTGCGCGGCGGCGAGTTCGTGGTCATTGGCTTTCAGCCGGCCAGCGGCAGTCGCCTGTTCGATCCAACGCACCAGCCGCACGCGGAACCGCTTCTGGTCGCCGATCGTCTCTTGCGCCAATTGCGGTGACATCAAGAACCGCGACAGCGTAACGCGGACCAGCCCCTGAAAACTGTCGGACGTGAATAGTTCGACGATCCGCCAGGCGTTTTCGCTCAACTGGTCGGCCACTTCCCGCTCCGGATCGAACGGGAACTCGGGCAGCGCCTCGGTCGTATCGAGCAACTCCTGGACGATCGCCAGAAACAATGCGTCCTTGCTTTCGAAGTGGTTATAGACCGTCCGCTTGCTGACCTCGGCCGTCTCGGCGATACGGTTCATGCTTGTATTGTCGAAGCCCTTGGCCTGAAACTCCTTGACCGCCGCGGCTAAAATCGCCGCTCGCTTGCGGTCCGTAAGTCGGGCGTCGAAAGAATGTTCGGCAGACATAACTGCACTCTAAGGTTTACTTTCACGAGAAACCATGCTAAACTACACCCATCAGTTTACTTTTTAATCGGCCGCCTGTCAGGCAGGAAGATGGCTTCTCAGCAGATGCTCGCATATCGGGCGCCGCCGTTGGCGGCCGCGGTCGTTCTCCTTGTCGGTCTTTCGGGCTGCTCGCCCGCAGTCGAACCGCCCGCTCCTGCCAAGCCGCCGCGGCCCGTATCGACTTTGACGTTAACGCAAACGCGTCCCGGAGTCACTGCGGAGGTCGCCGGATCGGTCGTTTCCTGGAAGACGGAGCAGATCGGCTTCGAGGTCGGCGGACGCGTTCGCCGCGTGATCGAGCCGAATGAGACCGTCGAAGGACGCGTTGTGGCCAACCATCACAAAGGGAAGTTGCTGTCGCCCGGCACGCCGTTGGCCGAACTGGACGATGAGCGCTTTCAGATCGCGGTCCAGTCGGCGCGGGCAGGCATTGAAATCATCCGGCGGCAGATCGAAGCGGTGCAGATCGATATCGCCCAGCGGTTGCCGGCCGAAATTTCCGCGGCCGAAGCGGAACGACAACGGGCCGAGTTGGACCTGGGCCGGCATCGCGCCCTGGTCGCGAAATCGGCCACGACACAGTCCCAACTCGACCAGGCGGAAGCCGCAATGGCCACGACCGAAGCCAACCTGGCACGCTCCAAGGCGGAACTGGCCTCGCGCAAAGCGGAGCTGCGCTCGTTGGAAGCGCAGGCGCTGCAAGCCGAACAGAGACTGGCCGACGAACAGCGCAATCTGGAAAACACGGTGCTCTATAGCTCCTTTCCCGGCCAGGTAGCCGCCACGCACATAGCGCCGGGCAGCTACGTACAGCCGGGCGATCCGGCAGTAACCGTGCAATTGATGGACCCGGTGCTGATCGAGTTTGAGCTGTCGGCGGAAGCTTCGCGAGGCTTTCAGCATGGCGACTCGCTGCGCGTACGAACGATCGATCAGAACAAGCAGCCTCACGAGTTGTACGCTTCCGTCTATATGACCGACGCGGCGGCCGATCCGCAAACCCGAACGTTCACCGTCAGGCTCTTTGCGCGGAACCAGCGGATGCAAATGGCGCCGCCGCCAGGGTTCGAAGGGAAACAAATTGCAAGGACAACCGACTTGCTGCCCTTGAATCTCGGCCCCGTCTTGAGCGGCAGCGAGCAGCTCTTCGCGGAAGAAGAGTCCATTCATCACGACGACGAAGGAGCTTTTCTCTGGAAGGCCGTCAACCGGAGGCTAGGAGAAGTTGCTCACGGGAACAACCGACTGCTGGAGGTCGAAAAGCTGCGCATCGACGCCGGATCGGTATCCGTGCCATTTCTGGGGAATTGGAACTTCACGCCGGTTTCGGTCCGCAGCGACCAGGATTTCGATCCCGAGCGCGATCTGATCGCCGGCAAGCTGATTGTCGAAGAAGGCGACGCCGATTCGTGGAACGGCAAGTGGATGCTTTACGACCGGGGCGGCTGGCTGTTGCGGCCGGGCGAGCTGGTGCAGGTCGAGCTGTCGGCCCATGCGTCGGCGCCCGGATTCTACGTGCCCATGAACGCGATCCGCCACGAGTCCGGCAAGACGTACGTGTTCGTGATCGACGCCGCCGCTTCCGATCAGCCCCTTGCTCGCCGCGTCGACGTGAGCGTCGCGCCGGCGGACGCGGTGCTCAGCTCCCAAGCTCCGCTCGAGCGCATTGAGCCGCTCCAGCCGGACGCCCTGGTTGCAGGGATGCAACTGGTGATGCGCGGCGCGCATTACCTGACGGATGGAGACGCGGTGGTCGTAATCAACAAGTCGAGGGCCGAACGGTGAATGCGTTGCCCGAGTTCGCCGTCAAGCGGCCGACGATCGTCGCCGCCATCGTGCTGATGACGGTCGCGTGGGGCGTCGTCAGTTTTTTCACGATGCCCCGCCGTGAAGACCCTGAGTTCACCATCAAGGTCTGCGTGGTCGGAACCCGCTGGCCCGGCGCCTCGGCCCGGAAAGTGGAAGAACTGATCACTGATCCGCTGGAAGAAGCGATCGACGGGCTGGAAGAAGTGAAGACGCTGCGGTCGACTTCCGCGACCGGGCTGTCGACCATCTTCGTCGAGCTGGAAGACTCGCTGCCGAGCTCCAAGGTGGACGACATCTGGGATAAAGTCCGCGCCCGGATCCGCAACGTTTCGATGCCCGAGCCTGATATCGCGCCGGTCGTCAACGACGAATTCGGCAAGACCAGCATTCTGCTGTATGCCGTTCATCAGAAACCGCTCGCAGGCGCCAAGGCGATCGAACCGGCCGACGCCTATTCGCTGCGCGAGCTCGATATCTTCTCCGAACAGGTCCGCGACGCGTTGCGGCTGTTGCCGGGCGTGGCCAAGGCCGAGCGGTTCGGCGTGCGGCAAGAAGCCATCTATATCGAGACCGACGCCGGTTCGTGGTCGAAGCTGGGGCTCACCACGTCGCAATTGGCCTCGCTCGTCGATGCGCGAAACATCGTCGCCCCGGGCGGAACAATCAATACGGATGACGGGCGGTTCTTCGTCAAGCCGGCGGGCGAACTCGACGCCGTGCAGGAAATCAACGCGATCGTCGCCGGCATGTCTCCTTCGAGAAGCACCGCTAACCAGGTCTCGCTGCAGGACTTGGGCCTTCACGTACGGCGAGATTACGAGGATCCGCCTCCGGCGATCTGCCGCTATGGCGACTGCGAGCTGTCGCAGCCGGCCGTCATCGTCGCAGTCACGATGAAATCCGGTGCAAACATCATCGACATTTGCGACTCGGCCCGATCGAAGCTCAACGAGCTGCAGAACGTCGCCGGCACGCTGCCTCCGGATTTGGGCGTGACGGTCATTTCCGATCAATCGGAAAGCGTCAAGACGCGCATCTGGGGCGTCATCTTGAATATCATCGAGGCGATCGTCATCGTGATCCTGGTGGTCTACCTGGTGGTCGGCTTCCGCACGGCCGCGGTGATGGCCGCCAACATTCCGTTCGTGGTGCTGTCTTCGATCGGCATCATTACGCTGTTCAACGTTCAGCTCGAGCAGATGTCGCTGGCGTCGATGATCATCGCCTTGGGGTTGCTGGTCGACAACGCCGTGCAGATTTGCGATCAGGCGCGCACGAATCAAATGGCCGGCATGTCGCCGACGCAGGCCGCCGTGGCCGGCGCGCAGATGCTCGGCGCCTCGATGCTCAACGGCACCTTGACCACCATCGCCGCCTTCGTGCCGATGCTGATCGCCATGGACGGCGCCAACCGCGAGTTCATCTATGGCCTGCCGATCACGCTCTCCGTGATGCTGGCCGTTAGCTGGGTGCTGGCGATGACGTTCTGCGTGAACCTGGCCGCCGCCTTCATCCGCGCTCCCAAAGATCCATCGAGGCCCACGGCGCCGATTCCCTGGCTGATGGCCTGGTGTGCAAGACGCTTCCGCAAAGGAGGCCAGGCCCGGGCGGAAGGGAGCGGCGCGATCTATGAGACCTACGTCCGCTTGGGCCGGTTCGCGCTGCGGCACAAGTTCGCCACCGTCGCGTTCGCGGTCGGCATGCTGGTGCTGGCGATGCGCCTTCCCGTAGGGACCGAGTTCTTTCCGCTGACCGAACGAAACCAGTTCGCCGTGGAAATCTGGCTGCCGGAGATTTCCACGATCGAGCAGACCGATGCGGTCGCCCGAGAAGTCGAAGACATGATTCGCAAGCTGAGCCCGTTTGTCGACGAACAAGGCGAGACGCGAGAGCGGCTGGCGAACATGCGCACGCTGGTCGGCGGCGGCGGCTCGCGCTGGTATCTGTCGTGGGATCCCGAGCCGCCCAAGCCCAACTACGCCGAGATTCTCATCCAGACTACCGACGGCCGCTTGACGCACGAGTTTGCGGAAAAGCTGCGAGCCGTCTCGCAAACCGGCGACGCCGAATTGAAACTGAAGCCGGTGACGGGCGCCCGGGTCGTGCCGATCGAGTTGTTCCTGGGACCGCCGGCCGACCCGGTGGTACTTCGCGTATCGGGCGACGGCTTTGCCGACGTTGAACGGTTGCACGCCGCTGCGGACCGGATCAACGCGATGGTGAGAGCGCAGCCGGAGACCTGGGACGTAGCCGACTCGTGGGGCGTGGAAGGCTACCAGTTGAAGGTCGACATCGATCCCGACCGAGCAAGCCTGGCGCGGATCGACAACTCGCAAATTGCCGGCACCTTGAACGCGTACTATTCGGGCCGCTTGCTGACGACCTTTCGCGAGCGAGATCACCTGGTGCCCGTCTACTTCCGACTGCGTCCGGAAGGGCGCCGCTCGGTCGCCGATATCAACTCGGCCTATGTCGAAGGAGTCGCGGGCAAGATTCCGCTCTCTGCCGTGGCCAAAGTCAATGCCGGCTGGGAGCCCGCCTTGATCGACCGGCGCGACATGAACCGCACGATCGAGGTCCGCTCGCGGGTCGAACCCGGCGCCTCAGGCAACGACATCACGATGCGCGTGATGAACTCGGCCGAGATGAAGCAGTTGCAGGCCGAATTGCCGCCCGGCTTTCGCGTCGAGATCGGCGGCGCACTTGAGGAGTCGCTTAAGGCGCAGGGCAAGATGCTCAAGTCTTTCGGGCTCTCCTTCGTGGCGATCATTCTGTTGTTGGTCGGACAGTTCGACAGCGTATCCAAGATGCTGGTGATCATCGCCACGTTGCCGCTGGCCATGATCGGATCAATCTTCGGCTTGTGGCTGACGGATAATCCGCTCGGCTTCATGCCGCAGTTGGGCGTGTTGGCGTTGTTCGGCATCGTATTGAACGCCGCAATCATCTTTTTGGAATTCGCCGATATCGTCGTCATGGAGCGAGCCGGCAAAGCCCGCGGCGGCCCGATCCTCGGCTTGACCGGCGCCGAATTCCGCGACGCCTTGATTGAAGCCGGCCGCCAGCGTCTGATGCCGATCTTTCTGACCACGGCAACCACGGTCGGCGGTTTGATCCCGCTGGCCGTGGCCGGCGGTCCGCTCTGGACGGGCATGGCCTGGTTGATGGTTTACGGCTTGACGGTCGCCACGCTGCTGACGCTGTTCGTCGTTCCGGCGCTATATGCGATCGCCGTCGAGACCTTTGGCTTGCGACCGTTCAGGAAAGAAACGACGCCGGCCGAATGAGCCAAGACATCAGGCTGGACCTGCGCATCGTCGTCGACTAACATCTCGCGACACCAAGACAGCATGCTCTTGTAAAGGCGGGGCGCCGATGAAACGAGTCCGGTGTTCGCTCAACTCGGTCCTCGCGGCCGTGGTCCTTGCAGCAATCGACTGCATGGCGCTGCGGTCCCTTCACAGCCGGCCGTTTCCGTTGACGGCGGACATTGCGATCGTCGTCGTCAGTTCGTTGCCGATGGCCAACCTGTTGACGATCGGCGCATTTATGCTGCTGCGACCGTCAAGGCATCGCCGCCCATTTTTGCTCGGTTTCGAGTTCTGCGGCGCCCTCGCG
>DASZUP010000179.1:0-2358 GCA_035547635.1 Pirellulales bacterium | reverse complement strand
GCTTTTGCGATTTCTCATTGTACGGATAGTCGCCGTGTTCGCCGATCAGCAGCACTCCGTCCACTGCCAACTGGTCGCCGCCGAGCGTGAGCGCTTCGGCGGGGCTGGGGTGAAGCTTGAAGGCGTGGCTCTTGGCAAGCGAGCGACTCAGATCGCGCGGCCCCTGCTGGGCGACGTACATGCCGGCAATGCCGAAGTCGGGATAGTGCATTCGCCCCTGTCGCAAGTAACCGTGCAGGAAGCGGCCGCAAATGTGATAGGCGTGCGAGAGGTAGTAATAAGTCGTCGTGACGACGGCCAGCTTCTTAGCCGGCTTGTCGGGCCGGACGGGCGGCTGGCTGCGTGGATGCTCGGCGGCGGTCACTGCGCCTGGCCAGCAAACGCCGGCGGCCAGCGCGGCGCTGGCTTGCAGGAAGGTGCGACGAGGGAGATCGCTGGATGGCCGGGTCATGCTCAAAAAAACTCCGTGTGCAGGTTGTTTGCCCGAACCGCGCCGGCTGCCTGATTCAGCCAATGGGCATTATACTGATCGCCGTGCAGGGCTGGCTAATAACCGAGAGCGAGAAGACGTTGGCCCCTATTTCGCATTTGCATCCACGTCTCTTGACGTCTGTCGCGATTCCAACGGGAAGTGGGTGAGCACCGGATTGGCCTCAATCGCAAAGGCGGTCACTTGCCGGTGAAATGACGGCGCACGCTGCTTCCGTCTGCCGTTGCCGGAAGCGGTGACGATCTCAAGCGTTCCCATGGGGCGGGAAAACTCAAGCGGCTGCGTATCGTTTGCAGCGAGTCCCGCCGGACGGCACAGCGGAGCGTGGCGTGCTCCTTTGGCCCCAAGCCAGAAATGCGGTAGCATCGGCGGCTGCAAGGTAATGATTGGCAGCCTGGCTGCGCTGTTTTTGATTCAATTGCGCTAAGACTTGCTAAGGTTTTGCGCCCCCATCAGCGGGGCTGTCCGCGGCAAATCCCGTCGCAATACGTTTTTTCCGGTTTCGCGGCGAGCCGTTGACTTTACAGACATAATGTCTTAATATCGCGACTGTTGATTTACCGATCGAAATCGGCAGCCGCTCGTCGACTGGGCGGAATCGTGCAGAGTTCATCGCGTCCTGTCTGTGGGGGTAAATCCGATGGCCCGTCACATTGTGTTCGCGGTCGCGTTGGTCTCCGGATGGGCGTCGTATTGCTGCGGCCCGTCCGCCGCGGCCGACACGCCGCGAATGACCACGCAAGAGCTGGCCGACTGGATCGACGCGCGCTTCTCCGAGCAGTACCAAAGCGCCGGCGTGCAGCCGGCTCTGCTGGTTGACGACGCCACCTTCCTGCGCAGGTTGTTCCTGGATCTGCAAGGCCGAGTTCCTGCCGTTTCGCAGTTGCGAGACTTTCTGGCGGAACAGGGAAGTTTGAAGCGGCAGAATTACGTTGAGCGGCTGGTCAACGCCAATGAGCGGCCCGATCGATTTGCTGATCGCACCGCGAACAACCTGGCCCGCGTTTGGCGGCGGATGATGGTTCCGGCCAGTGCGCCGGGCGCGGCGCTAGCGGTGCGGCTCGAACCCTGGCTGGCTCGCCAGTTCGCACTCAACACGCCTTACGATGAAGTCACCCGTAAGCTGCTGCTGGTCTCGCTGCCGCAGCCGATGCCGGGCGTGGCGCCGCAGACGCAGCCGGCCGCCGATTCGGACGCGGCCGCCGCCGTGTTCCAGCAGGCCGTCGGCACGATGCCGGAGAACCTGGCGAGCGCCTACGTGCGCGTGTTTCTTGGCGTGCGTTTGAACTGCGCCCAGTGCCACGACCATCCGTTCACCGATTGGAAGCGCGACGACTTCTGGGGCATTGCAGCCTTCTTCTCTGGCGGCGGCGGTCAGCCGGCCGCGTCGCAGCCCGCGCCCAAGATCGTCGCGGGCAGCGCCGGCGATGTGACTTACACGGCCAAGTTATTGTGGGCCGACGAACCGCTCAAGGAAGTTCCCGCGGGCAAGTCGCCGCGCGAATTGCTAGCTGATTGGATGACCTCGGCAGGCAATCCGAACTTCGCCGCCACGGTCGTCAACCGCACGTGGCAATATCTTTGCGGCCGCGGCCTGGCCGGTTCGGTCGACGATCTCGACCGCGTCTCGCCGCAGGAGCGGCAAGTGCTCGATGCCCTGGCCCGACTGTTCGTCGAATCGGGTTTCGATCTCCGCTGGCTGGTAATGGGCATCTGCCAGAGCAAGACGTACCAGCAGGCGCACGCGGACGACGCCGGAGAGTCGGAGAGTTTCGTTCACCGCCCGCTGAAGACGCTGCTGCCGGAACAGGTCTTTGATTCCTTGGAGCAAGCGCTCGGGTTGTCCGTCGGCAAAGCCGACAACGGAC
>DASZUP010000178.1:0-5704 GCA_035547635.1 Pirellulales bacterium | reverse complement strand
AGGCCAGCAACGCGAAGTGCTTGCCGACGTTGCGCAATACTATAGCGCCAAGCTCGTCGCCCACGGCGCCACTCCGTCCGGGGTCGATTGGAATGGCCGTGAATCCCAGGAGCTGCGTTTCCGGCAACTATTGCGGCTGTTTGAGTCTCGCGCCGATTGCTTGAGCGTCAACGACCTGGGGTGCGGCTACGGAGCTCTCTTCGATTACCTGGCCGAGCGCGCCATCGAGTTCGAATACTGCGGCGCCGACATCAGCGTCGCCATGATCGAGCGAGCTCGCTTGTTGCACGCCGGCGCGGCAAATTGTCGTTTCGTCAGCGGCGTTGATGAACTGCCTGTGGCCGATTACACCGTGGCGAGCGGCATCTTCAACGTGAAGCTCGCGGCGCCTGAGAGCCGGTGGAACGCCTACGTCGCCGAAACGTTGCGCAGCATGGACCGCCTCAGTCGCTCCGGCTTTGCGTTCAATTGCCTGACGCTCTATTCCGACCGCGACAAAATGCTCGACCGTTTGTATTACGCCGATCCGGCGGCGGTATTCGACTTCTGTAAGCGCAACTTCTCGCGCAACGTGGCGCTGTTGCACGATTATGGGCTGTACGAGTTTACGATCCTGGTGCGCAAAGACGTTTAGGCGCCGTTGGCAATTCCGGGCTTCGCTCCGGCAACCTGGGCTCCGCTCGCCGATTCGAAAACCTGAACGCGACTGACAATGAACGAGCAACACGAATCGACCAGGCTGTCTTACTCGTCCGCCGAGGCCCTCGAGTCGCGGGCCGAGCTGTTCCGGCTGCTGAAGGATTATCCTGGCGTCGAAGAGGAAACGGAACGATCGCTCGGCCTGTTCCTGCGCGCATCGCTGCTGGCGAGAATCTTCGGCATTCGCGAGCTGTACGAAGAGATCGTCATGTTGCCCGGCATCGTCGTCGACCTGGGGACGTGGCGCGGGCAGACGGCCGTCCTGTGCGAAAATCTGCGCGCTATCTTCGAGCCATTGCATTTCAATCGCCGGATCGTCTGCTTTGATACGTTCGCAGGCTATCGCGGCTTTTCAGAGAAGGACCGCCCGACGGATTTGCATCAAGACGGGACGTATGATGTCGGGCAAGGGTATGCGGGCTTACTGGAGCGATTGCTGATCCTGCACGAACAGGGCAACGCGATGGGCCACAACTACGGCAAACACCGCGTCATCGCCGGCGATTGCCGGACGACCGTGCCTCAGTTTTTCGAGCAGCATCCTAACGAGATCGTCGCGCTGGCGTTCTTCGACCTGAACTGTTACGAACCGACGCGGACTTCGCTGGAGACGGTATTTCAGAGGCTCGTCCCCGGCGGGATCATCGCGTTTTGGCAACTGACTCGCGACGCCATCGCCGCCGAGGGAACGGTCTATGCCAACGAGGTTCTGAACCGGCACGCACATCGGCTGCAGAGGTCGCGGTTCTATCCCGGTCTCTGCTATCTCAAAAAGACGTGACGCGATGAAGGTCATTATCGTCGGCAATGGCATCCTGGGGTTGATGACGGCCTATCGTCTGATTTCGCGCGACCCGGCTGTATCTGCATGGATCATCGGCCCGCAAGATCGCAAGGGCTGCGCCTCGCTGGCCGCCGCGGCGATGTTCAATTCGTTCTGCGAGGTCGATCCCGGAACCCTGTCGAACGAGTACGAAACGGCCAGGTTTGTGTTCAACATGGCCTCGAATCGCCACTGGCCGCCGTTGCTCGAGCGGATCGAGAAAGAATCGGGCGTTCGCGTGCCCGCGGGCTTCGGCACGTTCTTGATCAACAACCATGCCACGGACTCGCTCGAAGACGAAACGTTCGATGCGGTGCTCGACGCGCTTCGCCGTTTCGAAGAGCCGCATGAAATGGTCCGTCCCGCGGACATTCCGCGATACAGGCCGGCCACAAAAGCCCGCGCCGCCCGAGCGGTTTTTCTTCCTCGCGAAGGCTGGGTCAATCCCAGAGCGCTGCTCGAGGCGCTGTCCGCCATTCTCGTGCGCAGCGGTCGCGTCGAGTTCGTCGACGGGTACTGCCGGTCGCTTCAGCGAAGGGGGGACGGCGTCGAGTATGTGCAGCTTGAGAACGGCGAGAGAGTGACGGGCGAGTGGTTCCTGTTGGCTCCCGGCGCCACGTTCTCGAGGATCGTCGAACGCTCGAACCTGGAGCTCGAGATGCCGCGCATCTTCTATGGCATCGGCTGTAGCGTGCTGCTGGCGACGGCGGAGGCGACGTTGACCCATTGCGTACGTACGCCAAACCGCGGGCTGGCATGCGGCGTTTATGCGGCGCCGCAGACCGATTCGCAGACTTTGATCGGCGCAAGCAACTTGATTGCGCCGGAACCGGAAGAGCACGCCCGGGTCACCAGCGTGCACGCGTTGCTGCAGTCGGCCATGGAGCAGATTAGCGCCGACTATTATCGCAGCCAGATCCTCAAAGTGAACGTAGGCTGGCGTCCCACGTCGGAAGACACGTTGCCGCTCTTGGGGGCGACCTCGATCCAGAACCTGCTCGTCGCGACCGGCACGAAGCGAGACGGTTTTCACTGCTCGCCGGTGATTTCCGAACTGCTCGTGGATTTGATGTTGGGAAGCGGGCCGAAAACCGACGTCCGTCTGTTCCGGCCCGAGCGAAAGCCGGTCCGGCTTTATTCCCGCGAACAGGCGATTGCCGCGACGGTGCGCCACACGTTGAACGCGGCCTATCAGCACGGTTTTACGCCGTCGAAGGATCGCATGGTTGAAGACTTACAGCGACATTATCGCCTGGAACTCGAGCGTTTGCACGATGACGTCGGCGCCTTGGATTGGGGCATTCCGCCAGAGATGGTCAATATGTACAAGTACGGGCACGTCCGATGATTGTCCGACCTGACGAACGGCATCGCGCGGAGGAAGATGCACGCGGCGCGGCCGAAGCGGGGGCGGGCTCGCCTGCCGTGAAGATGCCAAAGATCTCGATTGTTACGGCCCTCTTTAAGTCGGCGCCTTACATCAAGGAATTCCACGCCCGTCACGTGCGCTGCTTGAAGGAGATGGGCGTTGACTTCGAGTTTATCTTCGTTGACGACGGCTCTCCCGACGACTCGGAGGCGGTCGTCACAGAATTGATGCGGAGCCATCCGCAAATCACGCTTGTATCCCTCTCGCGGAACTGCGGTCAGCACGCCGCCATGCAAGCCGGGTTAGCGCACGCCACGGGAGATTACGTCTGCGCTCTGGACGTCGATTTGGAAGAGGAGCCGGAAAACATCGTCGGAATGTTCGAATGGTTTCGCAAGGCTCCGGAGATTGACGTCGTGTACGGCGTAGTGGAGCGACGCAGCGCCGGATTTCTGAGAGATCGGCTGTCCCGCGCGTTTTATTTCGTCCTGAACTCGATGTCCCGCCTGAATCTCGCCGCCGACCAGGCCTGGCAGCGCGTAATGACTCGGCAGTATGTGGAAGCCTTGTTGCAATACCAGGAATCAACGTCGTTATATGCCGGCTTGATGCAGCTTGCCGGATTTAACCAGCAGCCTTACCTCATTCAGAAGCAATATAAGGGTTCGTCGTCGTATTCCATGTTCCGACGCCTAGCGCTGGCGCTCGATTCCATCATCTCCTTCACGTCGGCTCCGTTGCTGGTCATCAGTTGTATGGGGATTGCCGTGACGGCCGTTTCGTTCGCATGCATTGCAGTGCTGATCGTTGCAAGGCTGGCGGGATACGAGTTTCAAAGCGGTTGGCCTTCGGTGATTGCTTCCGTCTGGTGCGTTGGGGGGCTGATTCTGCTTTCCGTCGGCGTGGTCGGCATTTATTTAGCGAGGGTCTTCGAGCAGGTCAAAGGCAGGCCCCGATACATCGTCCGTAGACTCTTGCGTAGTCAGGCGGCGCCGGAGTGAATGGCCCATCGCGGCGGCGGTTCGCCTTTGAGGCCAATGCCGAAGGACGTTCGATAAGCGGCGGGTTCGTCCAGCGGGCGCCAAAGAACGTGCGGTCGTGGCGGTTGGCGTTACCTCATTGAAGGTAAGCAAGGCTTCAGACGGCCATCGTGAGAAGCGGGATGCAAAGATCGGCTAGCAGACCACCCCCATTGACCGCGGCCTCAGTCGGCGCGCTTTCGCGGACATCGCTGTTCAACCGCGAGCCGCTGCGTTGGCAACGGATGGCATTGCTGTTGTTAGGCTGGCTGTTGCCGCAGTTGTTGCTGCATGGCAGCGTTTTGACGGGGGCCCGACTGGCATTGCCGTTAAATTGCCTGGCGCTGCCCAATTATTATCTCCCGCGAACGGCGGAGTACGCGCAGCTCGTTCCGGGCAATGCGGTGCTTACGGATTTGATTTTGCAGTACCCGTTCAATCGCGAGTTCGCCGCGCACGAGATTCGCGCTGGCCGTTTTCCGCATTGGAATCCGTACAACTTTGCCGGGGCGCCATTCTTATATCCCATCTTCTCGCCGTTTGAGTGGCTTTATTTCCTCGTTCCGCGGCCTGCCACGCTGGCCTGGATTCAATTGTTGCACGCTTTGACGCTGGCCGGCGGCGTATATGTGTTCGCTCGCAAATCCTTAGGGCTGTCGTTCTGGGCGGCGCTCGCGGGCTCGTGCTGTGCGCCCTGGTGCGGCTATATGGTGCTCTGGCAGGGCTTTCCAATGACCGCTCCCGTGGCCTTGTTTCCCTGGCTGCTGACAGCCGTTGAGCGAACCGTGCGCAAGCCTTTCGGAGCGGCGCCGCCTTGCCTGGCCGCGCTGACCACCGTGCATCTTTGCAGCGGCGGGTTTGACGTGGGATGCCAGGTGCTGCTGGCTACCGGCCTGTATGCTGTGTTTGTCATCTACGATCGGTATCTTCGCGTCAGGCAATGGCGGAGCGGAACCTACGTCGCGACGACGCTAGCCAGCGCCTGGTTGCTGGGCTTCTTGCTCGCCGCCCCCGGGTTGCTCCCGTTTTTCGATTACATCCGCACCGGCGCGCGCATGGAGCGCCGAGCGCAAGGCTCGGAAGAACGACCGCCTCTGGGTTTACACACGTTGCCGGAGACCGTGCTGCCGGACATTTACGGTTGCAGCCGGCCGGAGATGCCTCGGTTCGGATCGATCGTCCAGTTGGAAAGCGCCGCGACGGCCTATGCGGGACTCCTGGCGACGATGTTTTTGGCGCCCTTGGCTTTTTGGGATCGAGAGGCTAAGAGAGAAAACCGGTTCTGGTGCTTCCTGGCCGTCTTGGGTTGTGCGTGGAGCTTGAATCTGCCGGGCTTCGTGCAGATTCTACGCTTGCCGGGACTCAACATGTTTTCGCACAATCGATTCACGTTTGCGACAACCATGGCCGTCCTGGTTCTGGCGATGAAAGGCATGGACTCGCTGCGCACACAGACGCTGCAGGGGCGTCGATGGCTCTTCGTTCCCACCATAGTCGCCATGTTGTTCGGACTGTACTTGGTATTTATCGCCGGCGATCTTCCCGAACCGATCCGAAGCCAAATGGAAAGCGCCGTGCGGCATGGCCGAACGTTTCCCGGCATCGCCAGCGTCGCTGACGTCCGGCTAATCCAGTCTGCGTTTTCAGCCTATTACCTGACGGGCGCCGCGCTCTGTTTGCTCGCCGTGTTGGCCTGCTTCGGGGCGGCGAAGGACTTGGGTCGCCGCCGCTGGTTCGTGGCATGCGTCGCTATGACATGGCTCGCCGAAATGCTCTGGTTTGCCAGCGGGCATC
>DASZUP010000177.1:0-10091 GCA_035547635.1 Pirellulales bacterium | reverse complement strand
GTGACGGCGAATTGCTTTGGTCGCCCCGGAGAGAGATCTTTCAACCGCGCGACGCGCTGCACGATCGCTTTGTCTTTTCGGCCAGGGCGAAGTGCGTCGGCCAGGAAACGGCCGCCGGGCAGCGCGACCGTTGCAGCGCTGACGCTGCCCAGCATGCCGCTGATCCATTTCAGCAGCGTTCGTCGGTTTGTCATGGCAGTATCCCTATTGAAAGGCGGGACGGAGCGCAATACGCAGTCGATTGCCGGCGTATCATTCAGGCGGGAAAACGAGCTTGTTGTTGGCGGGAAGATCGCAAACGCGATCCTACTGTGTGGCGGGAACGAGCAAACGCCATACCAGCCCTTACAGCCGTACGCGTCGCTCGAATGCTCTCAGGTGCGCTAAAGCCAGCGAAATGAGAACACCCTATTATTGTCAAGCAATTTTCGATCTTCAATGTGCAGATTGGCGCGCTAAGCGCGCAGATTGTCGCGCTTTGCACACTTTGGCTCAATCAAAAATCTATGCGAGCCCTCCGCAAAAGCGTTGTCTCGCAAGCTCGCTTTCCGCCTGCTGAATGCCTTGCATCGGGCGCCACGCTCGCGCGAGCCGTGAGGACTCCGAGCTGGCAACGTCGATGTTCTACGTCTCGTTAGCCTGTTGGGACTCATGCCCTGCCATCCGTCTTGGTCGCCCATTCCGCTACGTCCGTCGCGCGGCCTCGGCACGAAACGTGCAAATGGCGTAATCGGGGCGTCATGAATCGTAGTGCCAGCGGCCGGAGATTCGCCCGCAAGGCGTGCCTCATCGCCCCGCCCTATCTTAAGGAGCCATACCGTGGAAGCCGCCACATTTCTGGTCTTCTTCGTTCTGCCCTGCATTGTGCTTGCCGTGCTTGCCATCGGCGCAGCGGCTTTCTTCAAAGAAGCGTTTGCTTCATCCGGGGCGAAGTCGGGTACGCGCTCAGCGGGCAGCCCCCAATTGCCGTTGTTAGCCGGCGATGCATTGCGCCGTTGGGCGGCGGAATTGGCTCAGAACGTTGTCGCTCGCTATTCCGCACTGCCGAAAAACGGCCAGAATGCGCTCGCTCTGGCGCAAGAAGTTGAAAGCAAGGCCAGCGAGGTGCTCGGTCGCTCATTGCCGAGCCTTGCGGTTCCGCGTTGGGCAGAGTGCAGCGACAGCAAGAGCGAACCGATCTGCGTCACGGCGCCTGAGGCATTGGCCATTGCCGAGGAATTGCGGCACAGCTTGCCGCCTTACGAAGCCGAACGGATCTACGAGCGCGCCAAGAGCAACTTGCAACTCCTCGCCTCGGCGGCGGAGTCGGGCGCCGCGGGCGGGATTTGCCCGTTGCTTGCCGAAGGCGGCCGTTGCAGCGTGTTTTCGGTACGCCCGTTGCATTGTCGCGGCCGCTGCTGTCCCGATTGCGACGCTCCGCAAGCAGAGTCCTCCTCCACCGCCGTTTCGGCAAGCCAGTTCGCTGCGACCTTCAGCAAAGGCATCAGCGAGGGTTTCTCTCAAGCGCTGAGCGCCGCAGGACTCGACGGCGGCGCGTATGAGTTGAACCGCGCGCTGGTGGAAGCGATTGAAGAACCAAACGCTCTCGACCGCTTTGTGCGGGGGGAACCGCTGATCGCAGCGCCGCCGCAAGCGGTTTGACCTAGAGCTCTTGCGTCTTGATCTGGGTCTGCACGTCATCCCAGGAGATGGGCACGCGAGGCACGGGCGAGGGAGCTTCTTCTGAAATGCCGACGCGGCCGCGGCAGCGGCTTGCCAATTCGACTTCGTGTTCCAATGCAGCAAGCCAGTTGGGGATGTCGAGCCCCGAGCCGCTCGGATTATCGGTGAATTCCGTCAACTCCTGTTCCAACAATTCGAACGACGCACACTGGCCGCCGCGGCGCGCTTCCTCAACGGCCGGCTTGACCAGCGCCTTGACGCGATCGATGGCCAGGCTGCGTACGAAACGTTCGCCCAGCCGATCCGAGATGGTCGGGAGCCGCACGCCGTACTGCCTGGTCAACTCGGCGAGCCGCTTCAAATGCCAATCGGCCACCTGGCTGGTTCGCTCGGCGACGCTGCGACGCCACATTTCTGCGGCGGCGGCCCGCCCCCGGCGAACCAGAATCTCGTGCGTCAGCACGACCGGCTTGATGTGCCACACGACGCGCTCGTAACTGGCCTTGAGCCGCAGAAAATCGAGCAGGATATAAAGCAACTCGCCGCGATCCGATTGCGTCGTGGTGGCGTTGAAGTCCTTGAACTCGGCGTAATTCTCCACGATGGCCTCGATCACAAACGTCAACTGTTCGGCGGCGGCCGTCAATGGAATATCGCGATCGAGTTCCGCGAGCAAGCGGAACTCGCGGTCCGGGTCGCCATCCTCCAACATGGCTTGCAGCCAGGAGGCGGCGCCCTGGTGCAGGATGGCGCGCAGGTTGCCGACGTTGAGAAACCGGGGCGTAAACAGATCTCCCCCGTAACGTTGAACGAAGCTGATCACCGCCTGCCAACGATCGTTGTCGGCCGCCTTCTCCATCACGGAAAGCCGCAGCGAACGGCTATGGTCGAGCCAGCGTTTCAGCAGCGTCTCGGTAAGCGCCTTCAGGCAGTCAATCAGTTCGCTGTCGGGCGCCGATGGCGAGGCGACATCGCCCGCCTCGCAGGAAGGTTCCGCGCCGGCGGCGGTCACCAGCGCCCGGATTATGGCCCGGTAACCGACTTCGAACAGATGATCGAATTCGGTGACGGCGCCCTCTTGCGACGGGCGATGTTGCTCCATGGCCTGGGCCGTGGCGATCGTCTGGCACGTCTCGCTCAACAACCCCAGCCGGGGCAAGCCGCGGAGCAGCGTCAGCAGCAGTTCCTTGATGGTTCGCGCGCCGACTACCTGTCCCGGCGCTCCGTGCCGCGCTAACGGGACGTAAAGAATGGGCTCCTTCTCCAGCGTGGCTCGCAAGTCAGGGAATAGCAGCCGAACCAGGTGCGCGTCGCCGCGGAACATGGCTCGCAGCACTCCGACAGCCTGGTGCTCCCAATCCGCCAGGTCATCGCTGCCGTCCAGTTCTTCGCCGGCGCCAAGCAGCCACCGCGCGGCGCTCGAAGTCTCCACGCAGGCGTCGATGATGTCCGCCAGCAAGGCTTCTTTGACCAGCCGGCGGCGATCGTATTCCACCAGCGATTCTTGCGTGCCTGAAGCGGCTGGCAGACGGAAGCCGTGAACGTTTCTCAGCAATTCGAACAGCCCATGCCGGTTGCTGACCGCCCGCTGAAACCAGCCTTTCAGCGTATCGTCTCGCCCGGCCGGGGCCAGATGCCGCGGGAAGGCCGAGGCGATCTTCCACAGCCGCGCCACCGTCGAGAGAAAGGCCAGCCGGCGCCCGAGCCGCGCGGCTTCGAAGTCCAATTCAAAATCGGTCGTCGGACCTTCGCCTTCGAGCATGTCGGCTTCGTGGCCATCGCTCGTGCTGTCGCGATAGGTCACTTCCTCATAGGCGGCGCTGAACAAGTTCCGCTCTTCGTCGTCCTCTTCCTCCTCTTCGCCGACGAGTTCCACCGCTTCGTCCAGATCGACTTGATGGCCCGGGCGTCCTGGCGAGATGTCGCAGCGAGGCACTTCCCAGTACTCTTCGGCGTTGGCTTCGAGAAAATCGAAGAAGCGGGCGATCAGTTTCCAGCATTGCTCCGGATCGGGCATGCCCGGCTGCGGACATTCGGCCGCGCTGCGCAACGCAGAAACCCAGCGAATGGCCAGTTCGTGAAACGAGTACTCGCCGTCGGTGAGCGATACCAACTCCGCTTGCCCCAGCCATTGGATCAACAGTCCCCGGGCGGCGACGAAATCCTTCTGTTCCAGCAAGGCGTCGACCACCAGAGCGTACGCCTTGGGAGAATTGAAGCGTTCGACGCGTTCTCGCCAGAAGCCAATATCTCCGGCCGCGGTGCCCGCCTCGTGCCAAGCGCGAAGCGCCTCGGCGACGTGAGCGGCCGAATCGGCGGCTTCACGGCCGGACACGTGCGCCACGCCGGCAACTTCGAGCGTGGCGAATTGATCCCACCATCGTGCCAGCTTCGCCATGTCCGCGGCGGTGGTCTCGGCAAGTTGCTGTTCGCCGTGGGCCGCGGCTTCGGCCTGCAGCCGGGAATAGAGGCCAAAAATCTGCGACATCAGGCGGATCAAGACGTCGACGCGATGATCTCGCACGCTGTTCTCGATCGCAGGAAACAGGCTGAACTGCCCTTGAAAGCCGAGGATGTTCCAGGGATCAACCAAGGCGCCGCACTCGATGGCCCGGTGCAGCAGATCGTTGATTTCCGGCAGCATCCGACCGGCGTCGCCGCGCTGCTCGCGATCGATAAAGTGATGCCCGGCCGTCAAGCGGCCATTGATCTCGCACAGCATCCGCGCCGACGTGACCGGCACGATGTGGGCCTGGCGGCTGCTCGCCTCGGCATAACCCATGCGAGCGAAGAGCTGAGCCAGGTGGACGTGCTGCAACTGTACGGCGCGCAGCTTGGCGAGCCGCTGATTCAAGTGTTGACGCGCTCCGCCGAACGGCTGCCTCAACATGGCCGCTTCGGCCCGCAGGCGTTCTCCGTGGGCGCCTTGGACGCTGCTCAGCAGCCGTACGTAGAAAGCGTCGCGATAGGCGGCGATCTTCGGGACCAGCGTGGCCAGCGTCGTGCCGGAGTCGTGCGTCTCCGGTCCGCGACCGCTGATGCCGGAAGCCATCAGGATTGTCCCGGCCAGCACGGCGCCGGCTTCGAACAAGACTTCTTCGGCCGAAAGATCGCCCGGCGTCAGCGTCCGCTCGACCAGCGCATCGAGCGAAACTTCTTCGAGAACGAATCGCCGGTAACGCCCGCGCGAATCGATGTGGTGCGGGTCCCACTGGCCGAACTGGTAATTGGGCCGCTTGTTGACCGGGTTGTCGAAATCATAAGCGCGGGGATCGAGCGCCAGCTCATCGAGCAGGCTCAAATCGAAGCAGGCGGCCTCCAGCACGTCGCCGTCGGCAGCGTCCAGAATGGACAGCGCTTGCTCAATCACATCGTGATACCGGCCGACCGCCACGCCCGCGCCGGCCAGGTACAGCGGAATCGGCCGGACCCATTCGTGGGCGTAAGGCTCAATGCGTTGCGGGGTCCGCAGCACCGCCACCGGGCGATGTCCGATGAAATCGTTGAGCTGATTGAGGGCCGCCGGAATGATCCGCTCTGGCTCGTCCCACGGGCTGCCTTGCGCCAATACGGCCTCGCAGGCGCGGGCGATAAAAAACGGGCGAAACAGCGATGCTTCCGACTGGTGGAACAACAAATCGGCGTGGTATTGGCGATAGGCCGGCAGGAGTTCCTCGAAGACCCGCTGCAGTACGGCTTTGGCCTGATCCACCTGCTGAAATGCCGCCTGCCCGCTGCTGCCCAGCGCTTCCAAGCGCGACTGCAGCGCCGCTTGCAGCACTTTACAGCAGCAGTCGTTAGAACCCGACGCAGCAACGGCCTCTTCAGCTAAGGCAAAGACAGCATTGAGGTTGCGATGTAAGCGGGCATCGGGAGATCCCTCAGAGAAGTTCAGGTAACCCAAGATCTCTTGCATCGCTGCCAGAGTTTCGGGACCCGGATTCCGCACGTCCATCGAGCAAACACTCCGCTAACCGTTGGGCTAAACCTAGGCCTCGTCGAGGGGGACTTTTTTCGCACTCTCGTCGTGAGTTCTAGTTATGATAGGAATGTCTGTCTTGATCCGCTATCCGCCGCGAGGAGATTCATGTCACGCACCACGTTGGCTTTGATCGTGTCGTCGCTTCTGCTGGGGGGGGCATCCATCTCTCGAGCGCAAAGCGTGCGCGGCGGCATCATTCCCACGCAGACGGCGCGTCGTCAAGGCCTGGAACGAGCGTGGGTCGCCCAGGTTGAGATCGATCGCTCGAGAGGTCGAGTCGCGTACGTCAACCTGCACGATGGGCTGCTGTTGGTTCAAACGGACCAGGCTGCTTTGAACGTGCTCGACGCCGAAACTCGGCGCACGTTGTGGGTCGCCCACATGGGCCGTCCCGGCCAGCCGAGCAGCAAACCGACCGCCAGCGATAAGTTCGTCGCCGCGACCAACGGCAGCCGCCTGTATTTGTTCGAACGAGCGACCGGCCGCGCATTGTGGGAGAGACACATGTCAAGCGTCCCGTCGGCCGGCCCCGCGCTGGGCGCCGATCGGGTTTACGTGCCGCTGGTGACGGGCATCGTCGCCAGCTATCGCCTGCCGGCGCCGAACGACGAAGAGACGCCGCTGGAGAAGATGTTCAAAGACACGGCGTTGAACTACCAAGGCAAAGGCATGTCCGACGCTTCGCCGATTGTCACGCCCAACGGAGTACTGTTCGGGACTTCGGGCGGAAACGTCTACATGTGCGGGCTCGACGAGATGAGGGCCCTGTGGCGATTCAAGACGCATGAAGCCATTAGTGCGCCCCTGTTCTATCGCCCGCCGCTGGTGCTGGCGGCTTCGCGAGACGGCTATGTCTACGCGTTGCGTGAAATGCGGGGCGACGCACGTTGGCAGTTCTCTGCTGGAAATCCCGTGTCGGAGTCTCCCGTGGCGATCGGCGACGCCGTGTTTGCGATCTCCGAAACCGGCGGCATGTTCCGCTTGAACGCTCAGACAGGCGAACAAGAGTGGTATGCTCCGGGCATTTTCAAGTTCCTCTCGGCCAGTCCCACCAAGCTCTACACAGCCGACGCCAGCGGACGGTTGTTGATTCTGGATGCGCGCAGCGGAGCTCGCTTGGGCATGTTGCCGACTGAGTATTTGCCGCTGAAAGTTTTCAACGCCGAGACCGACCGGATTTATCTTGGAACGACCTCGGGCATGTTCCAGTGCCTGCGTGAGCAGGAACTGGTAGAGCCGTTCATTCACGGCCAGGCGGTTAAAGCGGCGGAAGGCGAGGGCGGCGAAGCATCCGAAGAAAAAGAAACGACCGAGACCCCTGAAAAGCCCGCCGCGGATCCCAACGATCCGTTCGCCGCGCCCGCAGCGAATTAGGACGGGGCGCGTCGCCGTGTTGCCAGCGCGGCAGCCCCTGCTTTGATGCGAGAGGACGGGATCGCAATCGCGTTGGCCCGTTTTCGCGCAATTCAGTCTCTGGCGCCGCTTCTGGACGCGAGCAGCGACCGTTATATTGGGGAAAGTCGCTCCTTGGCCCCACGGTCGGCCGACGCAACGGATGAAGAGCGACTTCCGCATTGGCTGCGTCCAGGTCTATCAAAGACCCGGCCGACATATTCTCAAGATGGGACATCGTCCCTTGCGCGATTCCTGGTTCGGATCGCGGCGAGGTTTCTCAAGAAGACTACTGGGTTTGGTTGGAAGGCGGGTGTAACGAGCAAGATGGAATCTCCCCGGATTGAACGAGCGTTAATTAGCGTGAGCGATAAGTCGGGCCTGACGGCGCTGGCGCAGGGTCTGACGGCGGCGGGCGTAGAGCTTTACAGCACCGGCGGCACGCGTCGTTTCCTCGAGAGCGAAGGCTTCGCCGTGCGGGACGTGGCGGCATACACCGGTTTTCCGGAGATGATGGACGGCCGCGTGAAGACGTTGCACCCGAAGGTGCATGGCGGCATTCTCTGCCGCCGCGATAATCCGGAGGATATGCAAGCCTTAAAGTCGCATGGGATTGCCAGCTTCGAGTTGGTAATTGTCAATCTTTACCCGTTTGCAGCCGCCGCCGCGCGCCCCGGCGCCGCGGATGAGGATGTGATCGAGCAAATCGACATCGGCGGCCCTTCGCTGGTTCGGGCTGCGGCCAAGAACCACGCCTTTGTGACCGTGACCACAGACGCCTCACAGTACGCCGCCGTGCTGGAACAAGTCTCAAACTCCGGCTGTACGACCTTCGAACTGCGACGCCAACTGGCAGGCGCCGCCTTTGCGCACACGGCGGGATACGACACGGCGATTGCCGACTATTTCGCCCGCTCGGCTGAGAGCGAGGCGTTTCGCGAGTACTGGCGGCTGGATTTACACCGCAAAGAGACGTTGCGTTACGGCGAAAACCCGCACCAACGCGCAGCCTTATACGCCGAGTCGGGCGCCCCAGGCGCGAACCTGGTTTCGGCCCGGCAGCGTAACGGCAAGGAATTGTCGTACAACAACCTGCTCGATCTGGATAGCGCCTTGGCCATCGTCCGCAGCTTGCCCGGCGCGGCGGCCACGGTGATCAAGCATAATAATCCTTGCGGCGCCGCTTCGGCGGCGGAGTTGTCCGCCGCGGCTCGTCAGGCGCTCGATGGCGATCCAGTCAGCGCCTTCGGTTCCGTTTTGGGTTTCAATCGAGAAGTCGACGCTGCGACTGCCGAAGTGCTGGTCGAGCCGGGCCGGTTCATCGAGGCGATCGTGGCGCCCGGCTTCGACCCGGTAGCGTTGGAAATCCTCACGACCAAGCCCAAATGGAAAGCCAACGTCCGACTGATGGAAGTCGGCGACTTGAGTGCCGAGACGCCGCGCTGGGAATACCGCCGTCTGGCCGGCGGTATGCTGATTCAGGAAGCCGACAATCTGCCCGACCCGGAAGACGCCTGGCAGACGGTTACCCAACGTCAGCCGACCGCAGCGGAACTGGATGATCTGCGCTTCGCCTGGGCCGTCGTGCGGCACGTCAAGTCGAATGCCATCGTATTGGCCAAGGGCCAGGTCTTGCTCGGCGTCGGCGCCGGGCAGATGAGCCGCGTTGACTCCGTCCAGATTTCACTGACGAAGGCCGGAGACAAAGCCGCCGGCGCGGCGCTCGGTTCGGACGCCTTCTTTCCGTTTGCCGACTCGATCCACGCCGCTGCGGCGGCGGGAGTCAAGGCGGTGATTCAACCGGGCGGGTCGCGCAATGACGGCGAAGTGATTGCCGCTTGCGACGAGCACGGCCTGGCGATGATTTTCACGGGCCGCCGGCACTTCAAGCATTGATGAGCAGCATCCTCAAGCACTGATGAGCACGATCCTCGACCAGATTACGGCTACGAAACGTCGCGAAATAGAGGCCGCCCGCACGGCGCGACCCGAGTCAGCGCTTGTCGAGGCATTGGCCTCGGCGCCGCCTGCGCGCGACTTTTTCGCCGCGCTGGCGCAAGCGGGGCCTATTCGGCTGATTGCCGAAGTGAAGAAGGCCAGCCCTTCGAAAGGCGTGATCCGCGACAATTTCCATCCGGTGGAAATCGCCCGCACGTACCAGCAGCACGGCGCCACGTGCCTCAGCGTGCTGACCGACGAGACTTACTTTCAAGGCAGCCTGGACTACCTGCGGCAGATCCGCGCAGCAACCGAGCTGCCGATCCTGCGGAAGGACTTCATTCTCGACCGCTACCAGTTGCTCGAAGCTCGGGCCGCCGGCGCCGACGCCGTGCTGTTGATCGCCGAGTGTCTTGACGATTGCCGGCTGCGTGCGCTGCACAACGAGGCGCTCGAGTTGGGCCTGACGCCGCTGGTCGAACTGTACGAGCCGGACAATCTGCCCCGCGTGCTGGAGGCCGGCGCCACGTTGATCGGCGTGAACAACCGTGACTTGCGCACCTTCGAGGTCGATCTGCAGCACACGCTACGTATGCGTACGCGGATTCCCGAGAACTGCCTGCTGGTCGGAGAAAGCGGCATCCGCACGCGGGCCGACGTCCAGCGGCTCGAAGCCGCAGGAGTCGACGCGATGCTGGTCGGCGAGAGCCTGATGGCCCAGGACGATATCGGCGCTGCGGTGGATGCGCTGCTCGGCCGGTAACCTCGTTCCCACGCTCTGCGTGGGAACGCACGGGCCGACGCTCTGCGTCGTAACCTGCCGCGGGTCCATCACCCATTTAACCCCATCGCGGTCTTCGCGTATTGAATCGGTTATTGCCTCTGATATCCTTTCCTGAGCGGAACTATCCGCGCATTTCATCGGCAAATCAAAGGGGAGACCATCGATGCGGTCGCGTTACCGGATCTACGAGGCGTCGCGTCCTCATTTTCTCACATGCACGGTTGTCCGCTGGATGCCCATCTTCGCCCGTCCGGACGCCGCACAGATCGTGCTTGATTCGTGGCGATTCCTGCAACGCTCGCAGAGAATGACGATATTTGGTTATGTGATAAT
>DASZUP010000176.1:0-4233 GCA_035547635.1 Pirellulales bacterium | reverse complement strand
GCATTCCGACTTCCGAGCTCGCAAAGATGGCCAAGCACGTCGGGCGCCTTCGGGAAAGTTGGCGTCGCGCGGGGGGAACGTACTCCGGGAGAAGAAATGCAAAATGCAAAACGCAAAATGCAAAATGCAAAACCGGAGATGGCTTCGGGACGTTTTGCACATTGCAGTTCGCCAATCCGCCTGCTGGTCGTCGTTGGCGGCGAGCGGAATGACGAGGACCGGGCGAAGGCGAGCGCCCAAAGATGGCCAACTTCGACGGGGAAAGTTCGGGAACGTCAGCCGGCGCCGAATTGCGCCTGCAGCCAGGGCCAGACGTTGGCGTAGATCGTCGTGCCGATGGCGTAACATGAGACGACGGTGATCGCGAGAAACGCGAGCAGGAAACAAGCGTCGACCAGCGGCGAGGGCGCCAGGCGCCGATCGACGCGACGATAACGCAAATAGATCGCGGCGCCGCCAATGACCGGCAGCGTGGCGGCCTGGGCGAAGCCGCCAAAGATGACCATCATCCGCGGATCGCCGAAAATCAGGTACAGCAGCAGGGCAAAGGTCGGATAGAACACGCAGAAGAATTGAATCCAACGCGAGCGTTTGCCCGCCTCGGTATACCGGACCAGACGCGCCAGGCTGAGGAAGTCGGCAGACAGACGGCTATGACCGGCGGAGGCGACGTAAAGCGTCTTGAACAATACGACGCAGGCCCCGATCAAGAACAATGTCTTGGTCCAGGGATGCCCGAAAGCCTGGACGTACATCTGGGCGAGCTGCTCCATCATCTGGCTGCCGCCGGGATGGAGCTTCAGCCGGTAGAGCACGGTGGCGCCCATCACGTAGAACGCGACGGTGGCCACGGTGAACACAAGCATGCTCACCCAGGCATCGAGATACAGCACGCGCATCCAGCCGCGGGCGCGCCGTGCCCAGTCATCGTCCGGCGTGCAAGGTCCTGTGTAGCGCGCGTAGCCTTTTTCAACGCACCAGTAGGGGTAGGCGTACAGTTCCGAGGCGCCAACGCCCGTGATGCCGAAGGCGCTAAACGCCGCGGCAATGCCAACTTCCGGTAAATGGAAGGTGAAGCCCTGTTTCCAATCAGCCAGAGTAACGGGATAGCCGGCAAACGGCAGCGCCATCACGCACGCGACGGTGACCAGCGTGACGCCGGCCACCAGGATGGTCGTGACGAACTCAATGCGATGATACCCGCCGCTGAGCAGCAGCAGCGTCGCCGCCAAAGCCGCCAGGATCGCCCAAGGATGCTCGGGATGAGCGGCTATGTGCGCCGCCCAGGCAGGAGCAAAGCCTTCGAGACGGGCTACCACGGTGTCGGTTGCTTGCGGCCAGAGCAGGTGCATCGCCTGGCCGACGCCTCCTTCCATGGCGCCGAGCTGAGAGACGGTGAGCAGCAGCATGCCCAGCCACCACCAGCACTGCCAGTTGGCGCCCAACCGGGGGCCGGGCATTTCATCAAGCGCCGCCAACGTGGGCTTGCCGGAGGAGATGGTGTACCGGCCCAGCTCGACCTGTACGAAGACCTTGATCACGCAACTGAGCAGAATCAGCCACAAGAAGACAAAGCCGTGGTCGGCGCCCAAGCCGGTGGTCAGCAACAATTCGCCGGTGCCGATAATGCTGCCGGCCAGAATGATGCCGGGTCCGATCTGGCGCAACGCCTTGAACAGCGTGGCGGGCGGCTCGCGCAGCCCATCGGAAGTCATCAGATACGGATCAAACTCGTCGGATGCGTCGCTCATAGTCCGATTACACCGGGCCAAGCGCGCGAAAGCAACCAGGGACGAGCTTTTTTCGAAGGCCGCCGGATTCGCCTTGCAGCCCGGGGCCCAGTCTGCGCAGGAAACGGCCAGACTCTACCGGGACCGCTCAGCGAAACAGTCGTCTCAGCAGGGGACGCTGCGACATGCGAGACGGCGGACCGTAGTTCGCTCCGCGCGGCGGCATCTGCTCGATGGCGTACGGATCGGTCTGGCGGCGAGCCCCGCCGGCTCGCGGCGGGTAGGGAATGCCTTCACCCGCATACGGATCATACTGCGAGTTCATGCTTTCTTCCGGCGACAGAGGGGCGTCGTCTTCGACATACTGCCCCGACTGCGGAACGATGCCGGTGTTCGGGGACATCGGCATGGCATCGGGATCGCCCAATTCTCCCTCTTCGAGCTCCGGGGCTGGAATGGGAGCTGGCGTCGGGACGTTCTCGCCGTCCACGTTCTCGCCTCCCGCTTCGGCCTCGTCTTCGGCCTGCGATTCGGCCAACGCTGCCATCGCCTCGGGGCGTTTATCGCCGCCAAGAATGGAATTGCGTCGGTGCATGAAGTCGCACGGCTCATCCGGCATGGGGCCGCAATAATCCAACTGGCCTGCACAGGAGCGACAACCGACGGCTCCGGCGGATGCCAGCCACAAAACAATCAACAGCGGCACAAAACGGCTCATGGCACTTCCTTTATCCCGACCGCGCCAAAACGGCCAAATCCGTATGTGTGACGACAAGCGGTAGCGATATATTCGTCCGAATAACCTGCACAACCCGCATCTTTTTCCGCGATTCGTGCTTTCAATCAGCTCATGGCAACGATTCAGGACCAGCCGCTCTCGCCGCATCCTTCCCATTCTCTCCAGATAACGGAGAGCGGAACGGCGGCATCGCGTCAGCAAGCCGGCGACCTGCAACGTTTAGGCCCGTCCCTAGGCGCTCAGGCGCCGGTCAGTTCTGTTTCGGACCGCAGGCCGTCGGCCTCGGAGCTGGCTGATTCGCGTTTTTTGTTCATGCTTCAGCTTGGCTTCCCTGTCGTGCTGGCCGTTCTGGTTCGTCTGCCTGGGATTTGCCGTCCGCTGTTGGGGCACTTTGCCACCAAGAACGTGACTTACGCCATGATTGCGCGGAATTGGGTGCTCGGTCGGGCGAGCTTCTGGCATCCGACGATGGACTGCATGGCGGGCGGAGACCGGGGCTGGCACTTGCTGGAAGTGCCGGTCAGCGCGTACCTGGCCGGCGCCGGCTGGTCGATATTTGGCGGCTCGCTCGATGTTTGGGGGCGGGCGAGCTGCATTGCGTTCAGCGCTGGCGCCGTGGCGTTGATGTTCGCCTTGGTGCGGCGCTGGCACGGGCCGATTGCGGCTTGCGGCGCCAGCGTCGCGCTGGCGCTGTCGCCCTCGGCCGTGATCTTTGGCCAGAGTTTCATGCTCGAGGCGCCGCTGATGTTCTTCGCCTTAGCAAGTTTCTTTTGTCTGGAGCGTTGGCTATCCGGCAATCGCCGGCGTTGGTTGCTGCTGGCCGCTACGAGCTTCGCCCTGCTGCTGTTGACGAAGATTTATATGCTGGTGCTGGCGCTGCCGCTGGCCGCCCTCGTCTGGCGCAGGATGGCCAATACGGCCCGCGCCGAGGGCTTGCGAACCGGCGGCGAGTTCATCCTCGCCGCCTTGGCGGCCGTGGCCCCGGCGGCGCTCTGGTACGCGCATGTCTGGCAAATCGCCGCGCCCGGCGAGCCGAGTTCCGCCCACGTCTTTTACTCCGTCCGCCAAAGCGCAACGGTGCATGGCTGGCCTCATCCGCTGCTGACCTCGGCCGACTTCTACCGGCGGCTGCTTGATGATCTAAGCGGCTGGATGCTCACGCCGATCGGAGCGGCTTTGGCGCTGGCCGGTTTCTGGAACTCGGCCTGGCGCCGGCACGCCGCGTGGCTGGCGGCCACGGCCATTCTGGTTGCAGCGCTGCCTTCGAAGTTTTACGAGCTGTCGTACTACGACCTGGCGATTCTGCCGGTGTTTTGCCTGCTGGTCGGTTTGGGCTGGCAGGCGGTTTATGAGCGCATTAAACCCGGTCGCTTTGGCATTGCGTGTACGCTGCTGGCGGCGATTGTTTTCTCCTTACGCCATGCGGCGCATCCGGCGTTTGCCACTCCGGCGGAAGATCGCGGCGTGCTGGCCGCCGCCGCCGCGGTGCGAGCGCGGACGCGGCCGGAAGAACCAGTCGCCACACTGCACGGCGCTGCGAGCGATCTGCTGTATTATTGCGATCGGCCGGGTTGGGCCTTCTCCGTCAACGACCGCCGCCTGAACGAGAGGCTGCAAATAGCGCGAGAGCGCGGCGCCCGCTGGCTGGTTGTGGCCGATCTCGATTCGGCCTTAGGCAGTCGCTCCGCCGCGGCGCTCGCCAAGCTCCGCGCCGTCGGCGAAGGCGAAGATTTCCGCATCTACGAGCTGGCGGAATGACGTTCC
>DASZUP010000175.1:0-15007 GCA_035547635.1 Pirellulales bacterium | reverse complement strand
GGCCGAGCGGACGGCGTTCGTCAACGTGACTTACGCCGGTTTCGTCGGTTCGGTCACGGGCATGAACGCCGAGCACGTCTCGGTCGGCGAGATGGGGGGCCGCGGCCTGGGGCATTGGGAAGGCACGCCGATGGCGTTTCTCGTCCGCCGCGTGCTGGAAGAAGCCAAAACGCTTGAGGAAGCGGTCGCCATCTTTCGCGACAGCAAGCGCACCTGCGAGTACTACTACGTCGTCGCCGACGGAGACGATAACGACGCCGTCGGCCTGGCGGCGCATTGGAACACGTTCGAGATCGTCAAGCCGGGCGAAGCGCATCCGCGACTGCCTGAGCCGACGGAAGACACCGTGCTGCTGTCGGCGGGCGATCGTTACAAGGAACTTGCCCGCCGCGTCCGAGAGCAGCGCGGCGAGCTCGACGCGGAAAGCGCACGGCGGCTGATGGAATGTCCGGTGGCGATGAAGTCGAACCTGCACAGCGTGCTGTTCGAACCGCGCTCAACCAAGCTCTGGGTGGCCAATGCTTCGCCGGACGGACAGCCGGCGGCTACGCAGCGCTACTATCAATTTCAGTTGAGCAAGCTGCTGCAGCATAAACCCGACCCGCAGGCGGCGGAAATCGCCTTGCGAACCGAATAGCGGCTCGTATCACTTGTCACTTGCCGCCGGCGGTGACGGTCAGCCAGAGCTCTTCGACGGTTGGCGCCCCTTTGGCGAGCGACGCTTCGGCTTCGCGGCGGAGCGGGCCCGTTGCGCCGGTCGATTCGCCGCGGATGCGGATCGGTCCCGAGAAAGCTTCTTTGCCCGCGGTGACGACCAGCTTGACCGTCTTGGCCGAGTCGCCTTTGGCAAGCGACTTGATCGGCGCCAGGCTGGCGCCGGGCGGCAGCCCATCAACCTGGAAGGCGATCTCGCCTGCGAAGTTCCGCTGCCGGTCGATCTTGACCGGAATTTCCAGCGGCTTGCCCGCGGCCACGGTAAAGGCTTGAGCGTCGACCGTGAGCTTGAAGTCGGGCGCGGCTGGCGCAATTCGCAGTCGATAGACATAGCGCGGCCCGAAGTGCTGATAAAGGTCCGAAACGACGATCCGGTATTCGCCGTCGGCCGGAATTGCGTGCGTCAAATCGGCATCGGCCTGCTTCGCATTGTCGTCCGCTCGCGCTACTGGCGCGCCCCCTTCCGCCTTGAACAGTTCCAGCACCGAGTCGAGCGGAAAGCCGAGGTCGCGGCTCTCGATTTGAAATCGCAGCACATCCCCCTTCTTCGCGGAGAAGCGGAAGGCGTCTTTGTCGCGGCGCTCGCCGATCCGCCCGGTGAGCGTGACGGGCGGCTGCACCAGTTGCGATTGTTCCGGCGGATTCGGCTCGACTTCAACCAGCGAAGGGTGCGGCTCGACCGGCAACGTTAACGATTCGGCCAGCGAAGGATCGAACACTTCGACGGTCTCGGCGCCGGCTTCCGGCCGCACCTCGCGCCGTTTCGCCGCGTCGGGCAGGTTCCAGCCGGCAAGCTCCAATGCCGTTGAGGCGTCTTTCGCCACGGCCAGGGGAAAGGCGGCGTCGAGAAATCCGCCGTTGGTGATCGTCAGTCGATAGACGTAGGTGTCGGCGCCCGCCAAGGCGATCGTCGTGTTGGGAGCGGCGGGAAAGCCGAACACTCGCACCAGGTAATTGCCGGTCGAGGGAGCGACGAACGTGAGTTGCGGATCGAGCCCGCGCTCGTCATCGTTCTGCGCCAGCACGGTTCCTCGCGGCGAGGCGATCTGCAACACGGCATCGACGGGCGAGCCGAGCGTGCGATTCGCTTCGAGCGAAGCGACAAGCGTTTGACCTTGCGCCAGGCCGACGGAAAACGCGTCGACGTCGCCCCCTTTTTGCAGCTTGCCGTTGACCGTCACGGTCGCGCTGGAGAGCGTTTGCGGTTTGTCGGGCGAGTCGTTCGGCTCTTGCTCGCTCGTTTCGGCCAGCGTTCCGACGATAAACGGTTGGGGCGCGGCCGCCCCTTCGGCGTCATAAAACTGCAGCAGGTAAACGCCGGGGACCGCGTCGGCTGCAACTGCAATCGACAGTTTGCCTTTGTCTTTGGCGGGAGTTACGGTCAGCCCTTGCCGATTTACCCGGCACTGGGGCGGCCAATGGGAAAAGCTGCCGGCTGCCGTCGTTTCGACGGCTTGCCCGCGCTGGCCGCCTGCCGGATAGAGATAGTTCGCCGTCGGCGGCGCGGCCGACGCGTTGAGTGCCAACGTCAGCAGCAAAACCAGAGCACACAAGCGCGCACAGCACATAGGAGAGAGCCAGGACTCAAGAGTGGAACGAAACAAGGCGGAAGGATGAATCGGAAACCCAGACGCCCGATCCTTCTTGACGCCCATCTCCGGCTACTGTCTACGATCTGCGGCGTGCTTTCCTCAGCCCATCAGTTCGGCGATCGGCGTGGCGTCGCTCACCAGGTGGGCGGGTCGGCCTTGAGGCGTGTGATAAATCTTGTTCGGGTCGATGCCCAACTTGCGATAGATCGTCGAAACGAAGTTTTCAGGCGACAAAACGCGTTCGACCGCCGAGTAGCCATTTCGATCCGTAGCGCCGACGATTTGTCCGCCCGGCGTGCCGCAGCCGGCGAACAGGATCGACATGGCGCTCGACCAGTGATCGCGTCCCGCCTTGCTCTGGCCGGCCAGGGTCGAAATCTTCGGGGTGCGGCCGAATTCGCCCAGCGCGACGACCATGGTCGTATCGAGCATGCCGCGAGCTTCCAGATCTTCGATCAAGGTGGCGATCGTGTTTTCGAAAGCGGGCATCCGATCGGCGAAGGCGCTGAAGATGTTCGAGTGATGATCCCAGCCGCCTTCGTAGAGCGTGACGAACGGCACGCCCGCTTCGACCAGGCGTCGGGCCAGCAAGGCTCGCTGGCCGAAACCGTTGCGGCCGTAGGACTCGCGGGTTTTCTCCGGCTCGCTATGGATGTCGAACGCGCGTTGCGCCTCGGTGCTGGTCACCAAGTTGTAGCCCTGGCGGTAGTAGTCGTCGACCGTGTTGACCGGATCGCCGGCGGCCTTGTCGGCAATCCGCTGCAGCCGATCGACCTGGGCGCGCAGCTCGCGGCGGCCGAAGAAACGGCCTTCGGCCAGGCCTTGCGGCAAGGCCACGTCGCGGACGCGGAAGTTCGGATTGTTGGGGTCGTCGGACACGACGAACGGCGCGTACTTGGCGCCGAGAAAGTTTGGCCCGCCCGAGCGCGACATGCTTGGCATCGAGAAGTACGCCGGCAGGCCATTGGGAGCGCCTCGCTCGTAAGCCGCCACTGAGCCGAGACTGGGATGAAAGCTGACGAATGCGCCGCAACCGACCGGCATCCGCGGCGGCGCCCCGGTCATCATGTAGTGGTTGCCGGCGCCGTGGTTCCCTTGATTGTGCCGCACCGACCGCACGACCGAGAACTTATCGCAGATCGCCGCCAGACGCGTCATGTACTGCGAGAACTGCACGCCGGGAATCTTCGTGTCGATCGCGTCCAACTCGCCGCGGATTTCCAGCGGCGCCGTCGGCTTGGGGTCGAACGTTTCAAAATGCGACGGTCCGCCGTCCATCCAGATCAAAATGCAACTGGTCGGCTTCCGCGGCGAGAGGCCGCTCTCGCTGGCTTCGGCCTTCAATCGCAACAAGTTCGCCAGGCCGCCGCAACCGAGCAGCCCCAGACCGAGTTGCAACGTATCGCGGCGCGTCAGACCTTCGCAGTTCTTGTGAATGCTCATCGGCGTGTTGGCTCTAACAGGGAATGATTCTGTGGCGGGTATTTCAGGAGGGAACGCTTACTCGTCAGTATACCAAGACGTACAAGCAAGTCTTCATGGGATTGGTCGGCTTTTTGAAAGTCGGAGCTCTCTGCCCTGTCTGGGATATTGATGAGATTTCAGGTCTGGCGTGATGGCCGTCGGGCGTGGGGAAAGGGGGCGAAGTCGGAATGCGAATGGACAGCGCCCTGGGGCGTTTTTCCCTCTTGGGGCCGACTAAAAATGCAGGATTTGGTCCCGCCGTCTTGTCTCGCATGTCGGCGTCGCATTCAAGAAAGTTGCCGCTTCACGGGTCTGCTTCAGCCGCGCCCTAAATCAGCCGCGTAGCGGCGACAGGTTGTAGCCAGGGGCGCGAGCCCCTGGAGGTTATGTATGAATCATCGTCGTCAGCCCCGGACGGGGCGACAGGAATCCCGCGTCGCCATTTAGGCACGGCGAAACGGACGCGTTATGCGTGGCGCCGGCTCATCGTTCTCGCGTTTTCTCTCCTGCCGCCCCGGCCGCAAACGCCTCAGGCAACACGCGGGCCATTTCAATCAGGAACGCGCGGCGGAGCGCGTCGTAACCTCGATCGTTCGGGTCTTCCAGATTCTCGTAGTACCAGTAATGAGGATCGGCGGCGCAGTAATGCTGGTTCCAGAATTGCGTGCAGTGGATGCCGTGCCCGAGGAACGCCCCGCGCATGTCGATCAGGTGCACGTTGGCGCGCTGCTCAGCACAATGCTTGATAACGCGATTGTAAGCGTCGAGCACCTGCAAGCCTTCGGGCCAGGCGGGCAGACCGGCACGCTCCGCGTCTCCGACGGCATCGGTCGGATCGAAGATGTTCGCCAGAAAGAAGTGGCAGCCGCCGGGAAACTTCGTTTCGATCTCGTCCAGCATCCCATCAAGTCGCCGCTGGAAGTTTTCAATCCACGGCTGCGCCTCGGCGAGCGTGGCGCCATACATGGCGCCTTCGCGCGGCGGGGTGCGTCCGTAGTTGTGGATCACGTCGTTTCCGCCCGTCGTCATCACGACGATCCCCAAGGTCTCGTCGTCTTGCGGCTCGATCTTTGAGACCAGCATTTCCGCATGCTCCAGCGACGTCGAGCCAGACAATGCGAGATTGCAGGTTTGCAGCTTCGGCAGCACCCGCTGCAGGCAGATGCCTTGCAACTCCTCGAACTCGTCTGCCGGATTCTGAGCCAGCCGGTCGAAGTAGCCGTGGCCTCGCGGCGCGCCAAAGCCCGCCGTGATGCTATCGCCGAAACCAAGGAGCAGCACGGGCCGCTCGCTCCAGACAGTTTCGAACGGCTCGCGAGACACGCTGGGCCCCGCCGGCCCGGCGCCGATCGGCCGCGCCAGCCAGAAATGCCTGTAGCCCAGCCCGGCAAGCACGGCCACTGCAGCGATTGCGATCAGCGCAACGCGTCGCAGCCGACTGCGCGAGCGTGGCGCAGCGGCAGGGGGCGGAGAATCGTTTTGGCGAGTAGAGCTCATATCTGGTCATTGTCCCCAGGCGATTAGCTTGCAGTCAATTCGGCCTAAGCGAGGTCACAGCTTTTCGGCGGTTGACGGATTGGGCGGGGGCGTCGGATCGACGGCGATATCGCCTTTGGGCAAGAAATGCGATCGCAAGGGGCGGCGCAGCGGTTTCTCAAGCGGGCCGGCTTGCTGCTCAATCGCTTGCTTCCGCTTTCGCGGCTTCTTGTGGTTGATTGCCGGCATTTTCAGCAGGAGGAGCGTCCAGCAGCAGGTCGCCCTGAGGCGGTTTGGCGCCGGCCCTCGGAGCAATAGGCTTTCCGCCATTGTCCGCGCCATCTTGGCCCACGCTGTATAGCCGGTAGCCTTCCGGCATCGGATGATAGATCAGGCTGCGTCCGCTGAAGGGATCAAGCGGCGCCGCGGGAAGGAATGCAGGGCTCAACTCGTCGAGCGTTTTAGGGTACTTGCGTTCAGCGAGCCAGAACCTGCGCAGCGCAAGATGCGTACGGAGCAATTGGCGCCACGCCTGGCTTAGCAAGTAGGCCCATTCCGCCGCCTGACGAGATTGTTCCCACAGTTGAGAAACTTGAAAACGGCCGCCCTGGCGAAGCAGCGACTGAATCCCTGGTTGTCCGCTATTCGCGGCCAGCCGCGAGATCTTCGGGAAGAAAATGGCGGGCTTCGTGCGAAAGCCGCGCGTTTGCAGCGCCGGCCGCTCAGCCTTCGCCGATTTCGGCCATGGCTTCGTCGGGAATGTTGAAATTGGCGGAGACGCTCTGTACGTCGTCGTGATCGTCGAGCTTTTCCACCAGCTTCAGCACGGTGCGGCCCCCCTCGGCGTCCAGGTCGACGGTGTTGGTCGGAATGCGGCTGATCTGGCTGCTTTCCGGTTCCAATTCGCGGGCCGCCAGCGCGTCGCTGACCTGCTGGAAGACGCTCGGGTCGCAGGTGACTTCGAACAAGTCGCCGTCGCGTTTGACGTCGTCGGCGCCCGATTCGAGCGCCAGCTCCAACAGCGACTCTTCGTCGATCTGCTTTTCAGGGATGACGAACACGCCCTTGCGTTCGAACATCCAGGAGACGCAGCCCGACTCGCCCAACTTGCCGCCGGCGACTTCGAAAATCTTGCGGATCTCGCTGGCGGTGCGGTTGCGGTTGTCCGTCAGGATCTCGCAGAGCACGGCCACGCCGTTGGGGCCGTAGCCTTCGTACAGGATCTCTTCCAGGTTGCCGCCGTCCAACTCGCCCGTGCCGCGCTTGATGGCGCGGTCAATGTTGTCCTTGGGCATGCTGACGGCGCGCGCCTTGTCGATCGCGTAGCGAAGCCGCAGGTTGGCGTCCGGATCTCCGCCGCCGATCTTGGCCGCCACGATGATGTACTTGGAAAGCTTGCTCCACAACTTGCCGCGCTTGTTATCAACCAGCGCCTTTTTACGGGCAATGTTCGCCCAATGGGAATGACCTGCCATCGAACCTCTAAGCTCCGAATAGATATCGAGTCGTTGATTTACCTGGCGTGGAAAAAGGGGACATTCTACTTTTTCATGAAACTGAAAAAGGGCCTGTTTAGGTGGCGCGAAAAAGTAGAATGTCCCCTTTTTGCGCTGCCGGCGCGTGCGGTCACTTGTCTTGGCTTGAAGCTTCAGCCGTCGACGCCAACTTCTCCTGGATTCGCTTTGCCTTGTCCGTCTCGCCGCTGGCTTCAAGACGCTTAACGGCTTGATGCCAGGCGGCGCGCGCCTCGGCGATTTGGCCGGCGGCCTTGAGGGCGTCTCCCAGGTGCTCCAGGATCACGCCGTCGGGCTCTTCGACGTCCGCCGCCTTCTTCAATTCCGTCACGGCTTCTTCATGGCGCCCCAGCCTGTACAGGGCCCAGCCCAGGCTGTCGCGATAGGCCTGGTTGTCGGGCTCGGCCTCCACGGCGTCGCGAACCATTTCGTACGCCTGCTGCAGGTTCTTGCCCTGGTCGGCCCACAGGTAGCCCAGGTCGTTCTTGGCCGAAATGTCGTCCGGAAATTCGTCCAGCACTTGCTCCAGCCATTCTTCCGCCTGTGGAATGTCGTTCTGCATCACGGCGATATTCGACAGGATCAGCCGCGCCGTCTTCAACTCCTTGCGAACCGCATCGGAGTGCCGCTGGTCGTCGAAATGCGCCAGCAGATCGCGATAGGCCTGGGCCGACTCGTCGTACCGCTTGGCGTGATACAGAATCCAAGGCGGTCTGGCGGCCAGTTGGATCGACTTGTCGTTGAGCATGACCGCGTGTTTGGCCGCCGCCAGCGCATCGTCGTGCCTGTCCGACATGGTCAGCGCGGCCGACAGGAAGTAGTGGAAGGTCGGGTCGTCCGCGGCCACGGCGCGCTCGTCGATGCCCCGCTGAAAGACCTTGGCAGCGTCTTCGTAGCGTTCAGACAGCAACAAGCCCAGCCCCCACGTTTGATATAGATCCTTCGCGTTTTCTTTGCGAACCTTGAGCGCCAAGTTGAAGAACTCGTCGGCCAGATCGAACCGCTTGTCTTCCAGAGCCAGCAGCGCCAGCGCCAATCTCGCTCCGTAGCCCAGGCTGTCCGGGTCGGCCTGATGTTTCTGTCTGGCGGTAGCGGCCAGATTCGTCAGCAGTTCGCCGCTGTCCGCCAGAGACTTGGCCTCTTCGCCCAGCACGATCAGGCCGTCCGTCTTAGCGACGATTTCGCCAAGCAGATTCAGCAAGGGCTCCAGGTTCGCCGTCTCCCGGTAGATGGCCGCCAGGCCTTGATATGCTTCCGCGCTGGGGCCTTCCGCCGCCGCTTCGCGATATAACGGTTCCGCTTTGTCGAATTGCTTTGCCTGGCGATATTGACCGGCCAGGAAGAGCCGCAGGGCGCCGTTTTTCGGGTCGCTGGCGCGCAACTTTTCGAGCTTGCCTGCCAGTTCCTCCGAGCGATTCAGCTCTTTCAGGAGCTGCGCCAACAGCTCATAAGGCGCCTTCCCCTGGCCGGCGTCTTTGGCTTCGAAGGACTGCTCGAGCGACTCCAGCGCCTGGGCCGGTTGCTTGCGGGCCGCCGCCACGCGCGCCGCTTGATAGGCGTGCAGCGCCGGATTGGGGGAAAGCGAATTCGCCTTGTCAAAAGCCGCCAGCGCCTGTTCCGGCCGGTCCGCGGCCAGGAAAACCTCGCCGAACATCTGGTAGGTCTGGTCGGCGCTGGTCAACGGTTTGCCGTCCGCGCCGCGCCCTTCGAGCAGCGATTTCTGCAGACGGGAGTCGAGTCCGTGATCGTCAGGATGGTCCAGCGCATCGACGACCTCGGCGAAGGCGTCGGCCGCCTCCTGCGGCTGGCCGGTGAGATAAGCGAGACGGCCGATCTCCATCAACAGCACGACGTAACCGGCCGATTGTTTGTCCTCTTGCAGCGCCAGGGCCTTGCGCGCCAACTCCAGCGCCTTGTCGAACTCTTGACGGGCGCTGAGCAGGGCGGCCAGTTGCTGCAGCATCCGGGCGTCGGACGCGTCGAGTTCCACGACCTTCAGCGCGTAGCGAAACGCTTCGGAGGTCCGGTCGAGCTTGAAGGCCACGGAAACGATCTGCCGCAGCAACGTCAGCGAATCGGGATCATACCGCAACGCCCGTTCGTACATCTGCAAGGCGCCGGCGTAATCTTCATGCTGTTCCTTCATTCGCCCTGCGGCGAACAGACTCAACGCTTCGACGCGCGACCGGTCTGCCTCGGTAGCCGGCCGTTCGGGCTTGAACGGCTGAGGCGCGTCTTCCAACTCGAGCGGAGCGTCTTGCCTGGCCGCCGGCTGGCCGTTATCCGCCGGGGGCGCGGCTTCCTGGGGCGCGGCCGAAGGCGCGGGAGCGGGTTCGGCTCGGAGGGCGACGGTCGAACACAGCGTGACGCACGCCAGGAGCCAACCGGGCAGAGCAATACGCATGGAGAGCCTCCGTCGAGATAAACAGGCGCCTAGCGCGGTTTGCGTTTGGAAAGCCCCGCCGCGGCCGCCGACTTCTTCTTTTCGCCGCCTTTCTTGCCGGCGGACCGTTCCTTGGCCGCCGGCGTTTTCTTGCCGGCCGAAGGGGCCGTCGTCTTCTTGCTCGCGGAGCCTTTGGCGGAGCCGGCCGCTGCGCCGCCGGACTTGGGTTTGCTCCCCTTGGCGGGCTCCTCAGCGGCGTCTTTCGGCTTGCCGCCCTTGGGCGGGCGCTTGGGCAGATTGTCCTTCGCCTCCGGCGCAATCTCCAGCAGGATCTTGTGGACGGCCGGCGAATACGGATTGGCAAACAACTCGGCGCCTAATTGGTGCGCCAACGAGGCGAACTCGATTCCCTTGGTCTTGGGAATTGCGCGCTCCAAGCCGGGCACGGCGCCGGCCGCCGCATCGGCCGGAGTCGCCAGCTCGAAGATCTTGAAGGCTTCCATCAGCCCTTGGCCGATCGGAATCGCATGACCTCCCAACGTGGCCTGGGTGACATAGGCGACGGCAAAATGCGTGACGCCTTCAAATTTCTTCAGCCGCTGCTGCGATTGTCCCAGGTTCTGTTTTTTCAGCCCTTCCAGGTCGAACGAATAGGTCGACTCGAAGACGGCCTGCAACGACTTTTTCAGCCTGGCCGCCGCTTGCTGCGCGTCGGGGAGCATGTTCATCACTTCGGCCAGTTCCTTGACCGTGCTCACGCGGACTTCATTCCAATCGAAGAACCCGGTCGACACGGCCTCGAAGGCCTTGTCTGCCGCCTCATATTGCGCATTTTCCAGGCAGCAAGCATACAGCAGATGCTCGAGCACCGGCCGGTCCGGGATTGCCGTCGGCTTGTAGTGCTTTTTCAGCACCTTGTGCATCTTGGTCAGAATCGCCATGCGGTTGGGAGTTGCCATGCCAGTCTCAGCTTTACTCGTGCTGGTCGTCAGAAGGGGCGTCGTTCAAGGTATCGCTGGAACCGGTTCCTTCGGACCCGGTTCGGTCTGCGGGGTGGTCTTCGTCCTCTCGCGGATCGTCCTCGAACTCGTCGAGTTCTGTGACCGCCTCGTCCGCGGCTTGCTCGCGAGGCAAGACCCGGTCCAGAATCTCGGCGATCTGGATCGAGTGTTTGACCCCTTTGTCGAGGACGAATTCGAGCCTGGGAGTGTATCGCGTATCGATGCGGTTGGCTACTTTCGACTGCAGGTAGCCAGCCGCGCTCTTCAGCCCGGCCAGGCTCAGCCGTTGCCGGGTTTCATCGCCCATAATCGACACATGCACCTTGGCCTGCCGCATGTCAGGCGTCATTTCAACATAGGTTACGGTGACATGCTGGATCCGCGGATCGTTCAAATCCGCGAGGATGGCCATGCTGACCACCTCGCGAACGGCTTCGGCGGCTTTCAAGACGCGGCGGGAAGGCATGATTTCGGCGGTTCTCGACCTAAAGGGAATCAGAGCGTGCGGGCGAACTCTTCCACCTTGTAGGCTTCGAGAATGTCGCCTTCTTTCAGGTCATTGAAACCCTTTAATTTCATCCCGCACTCCAGTCCTTCCCGGACCTCGCGAGCGTCGTCCTTTTCGCGTTTCAACGAGTCCAGCGGGTAGTCGCCCAGGATGCGGTTTTCGCGAATCACGCGCACTCGGCAGTTTCGCTCGATCGTGCCGGCCAGCACGCGGCAACCGGCGATCACGCCCAGCCGGCTGATAGCGAAGGTGCGCTGCACCAGGGCCCGGCCCAAGTCGACCTCGCGCTTCTCTGGCTTGAGCATGCCTTCCAAGGCGGCCTTCAAGTCGTCGCTCACCTGGTAAATGATCTCGTAGCGCCGGATTTGCACGCCGCGCTGATCGGCCAGCAGGCGCGCCCCTTCGTCCGGAACCACGTTGAAGCCGATAATCACGGCGTCCGAAGCGTCGGCCAGGTGGACGTCCGCTTCCGTGACGCCGCCCACGGTCTTCTGCAAGATCTTGATCTGCACCTCGGGGTGCTGCAGCTTGGTCAGTTCCTTGAGGATCGCCTCGATCGAGCCTTGGGTGTCGGCCCGCAAGATCAGGTTCAAGGTTTGCACTTCGTCGCCGCCCAACCGCTCGTGCAGCGTTTCGAGCGTCACGTGCGACCATTGCCCGCTGAGCGCCACGCGTCGCGAGGCGCTGCTGCGCTTCTCGGCGATGTCTCGCGCCTGCGAGATGTCTTCCAGCACGTAGAAGTGTTCGCCCGCGGCCGGGGCCTCGCTCAAGCCGGTGACGTTGACCGGCGTGGAAGGGCCCGCAACTTCGTGCGTTTGACGCGGTTTGAGCGTGTCGTACATCGCTTTGACGCGGCCGTAGGCCGAGCCGCAGACGACGACGTCGCCGACTTTCATCGTGCCGTTCTGGACCAGCAGCTTGGCCACCACGCCGCGATCTTCGTGAACCTCGCTCTCCAGGCAGGCGCCATAGGCCGCGCGGCGCGGGTTGGCCTTGTAGTCGTGCAATTCGGCGATCGTCAGCAGCGTTTCCAGCAGATCGTCGATGCCTTGGCCGGTCAACGCACTGCACTTTACCAGTTCCGTTTCGCCGCCCCATTCGCTCGGCAGCAGTTCGTTGGCCGCCAGTTGCTGCATGATGCGGTCGACATTCACGCCGGGCAGGTCGATCTTGTTGAGCGCCACGACGATCGGCACGCCGGCCGCACGGGCGTGGCTGATCGCTTCTTCGGTCTGCGGCATCACGCCGTCGTCGGCGGCCACGACCAGCACCGCGATGTCGGTGACGTTGGCGCCGCGGGCCCGCATCTCGGTAAACGCCTCATGGCCCGGGGTATCGACGAACGCGATCGGCCGACCGTCCTTCTCGATGCGATAGGCCCGGATATGCTGCGTGATGCCGCCGCTTTCGCCGCTGACGACGTCGATGCCGATGATCTTGTCCAGCAGCGACGTCTTGCCGTGGTCGACGTGTCCCAGGAAGGTGACCACCGGCGGCCGGAACTCCAACGTCTCAGGGGCGTCTTCCTGGCTCTCGATCGACGTCAGCAGTTGATCCTCGAGATCGAAGGCCTGGCGTACTTCGACTTCGGCGCCGAATTCCACCGCCAACAGTTCAATGGTTTCCGCGTTCAGATCGGCGGTCACGCTCGACATCATGCCCAGCGACAGAAGTTTGGACAGCACCTTGGGAACCGGAATGCCGATGGCTGCGGAAAAACTGCGCACATTGCAAGGCAACTGGATTACGACGTGCCCCTTGCGCGGAGCGGCCGTATTGACGCCCGATTTTTTCTGTCGCGGTCTTGGTTTGCGCAGAGGCCGTTCTTCCTCCCCGGCGGCGCCAATGCGCCCAGGGCGATCAGGCCCGCCTGTTCGCTTGCGGCTGCGCTGCCGAGCCTCGCGGGTTCCCATCATGGAATCGGGGCCGGCTGTCGCGGCAGTCGCCTTGCCGCGGCGGCTGCGGTCGCGTCGGTCGCCTTCGGCGGGCATACCCGGCGCCTCGGAAGGTCCGCCGCCCGGACGGCCCGGCCCGGAAGTTCTGCTGGGTTTGACGGCCGCGGCCTGTTCCGCCTTGCGCTTCAACTCCTGCTTCTTCAAATGAGCTTGCAGGGGCTTGGCTCCCGCCTTGCTGGCGCGGATGGCATCGGGCGGCAGCTTGATGTCGGGTTTCTGCGGCGGCGGCTCATCGGCCTTGGGCTGGGCGACGGGTTGTTGCACCGTCGGCATCGGGGCGACGCGAATGGTGGGCGCGACGCGAACGGGCGGCCCTTTGGGGCCCTCAGCGGCCGGTTTCTTGGCAGCGTCGGTTGAGAGCGGCTGCGGTCTGGCGCCGATCACCGGCGGGCGGCCCGACGGCGCCGTGCCGGTCGGCGGAATGTAGTCGCTGCGGCGCAACGTGGGCGCCTCCGTGACGGGCGCCGGAGCGGCCGCGCCCGGTTTGGGAGGGGCGGCGGGCGGCTCCTTGGCCGGCTTTGAACCGCCGCCAGCGACATAGGCCTTTACCCGAACGACTTCATCGTCCGTCAAGCTGGCGAGCGCCGAACCTTTGCCGGTGACGCCTGCTTTGGCGCAGAGATCGACAAGGACTTTACTGTCCAACTTCAATTCTTTTGCTAACGCGTAGATCCGTGCGGGCAAGTTTTTTATCTCCCTCAGCTCGCTCCGCATGCCGTGCGGCGGAGCCTCGCTACCTTTCGCCTTCAATTCATAACCGACATCTCCCTGCTTTGCCCCTCCCGGCGGGCCTGGATCAATCCAGGCGAACGATCAGCCGGCTTCTTCGGCCTGCTCGGTTGGCTCCGCCTGCTCTGCCGCGCCTCCAGTACTGCCATCGGTCTCTGCGGCAGACGGCGTTTCCGCCTCGGCGCCGTTGGCGGCCGATGCGTCGCCTGCCGCCGCAGCTTGCTCGCCGGCGGGCGGCTGCTCTGCCGCGGGGGCCTGCGCCGCGCGCTCCTGGGCCTCGATCGCCGCGGTAGCGGCTTCAATGCGCTCCTGCTCGCGCTGGCGGCGTCGAGCTTCGCTGGCGGCGGCTTCGGCCTCTTCGGCCTTGACTTCGGCCTGGGCGACGATCTTTTCGACCTGCTCCATCGACAGCTCGCCCATCTCCATCAGGGCGTCCGGCTCGATCACCGAAAGGTCATCGTATGACAAAAAACCTTCGCCTACCAGCTTCTCGCTGAGGTTTTCGTCCACGCCTTCCAGCGCGCTGAAGCCAGCCACGGCCCGCTCGATCTGCTCGTCGAGCTCTTCGCGGGTCATGATTTCGATATCCCAGCCGCAGAGCTTGCTGGCCAGCCGCACGTTCTGCCCGCGGCGGCCGATTGCCAGTGACAACTGATCTTCTCGCACCAGGACGATCGCCCGGCCGAGCATGGAGCACAGGATCACCTCTTCCACTTCGGCCGGCTGCAAGGCGTTGGGAATCAACACCTGCATGTCGTCGTTCCAGCGGACGATATCGATCCGTTCGCCCGCCAGCTCATCGACGATGTTCTTGATCCGGTTGCCGCGTACGCCGACGCAAGCCCCGACGCAATCCACCCGTTGATCCGTGCTGCTCACGGCGACCTTGGAGCGGTAGCCGGGTTCGCGGGCCATGGCCCGGATCTGGATCACGCCGTCGGCAATCTCAGGGATTTCCTGCTCGAACAGCCGGCCGACGAGCGCCGGCCGCGTGCGGCTGAGGATCACCTTGACGCGGCTGCCGGCCTTCTTGACTTCGAAGACGGTGGCCCGGACTCGCTCGTTGGCGTGGTGCGTCTCGCCGGGGATCTGTTCGCTGCGAGGCAGGATGGCTTCGCAGTTTTGCAAAGCGACCGTCGCGGCGCCCCCTTCATATCGTTGTACGACGCCGGTGACGAGCTGGCCTTTTTCTTTTTCGTATTCGTCGAACAGCGAGTCGCGTTCGGCTTCGCGCACCTTCTGAATGATCACCTGCTTGGCCGTCTGCGCGACGATGCGGCCGAGCGTTTCGCCTTCGTCGAGAGGCGCGCCGTTGTGGGTGCCCGAGATCGAGCCGTCGTTGCGATCGATGCGGACCACGATTTCCTGGTCTTCGCCGTATTGCTTTTTGGCGGCGGAAACCAGCGCAGCCTCGATGGCCTGGAACACGATTTCCTTTTCGATGTTCTTATCGCGATGGATCGTATCGATGATTCGCAGCAGTTCGCTCGGATTCATAAAACCTCGCCTTTGTGTCGCCCGTGGCGCTCGCAGTTCGAATTGTCAGGTTGTTCAGACGCAGCCGGTCGGCCCTCCCGCCGGCGGAAGAAAATGTCGCTGGATGCTCCTGTATTTGCAGTCTTCGCGGCGGTTGCCGGCCGCCTTACAAATGAAAAACGGTAACCAACCTAA
>DASZUP010000174.1:0-4585 GCA_035547635.1 Pirellulales bacterium | reverse complement strand
ATTTCTCCTCGAGCTCTTTCTCTTCCAGGTAGCCGTTCTTATCGGCGTCGAGATTGGCCAACTGTTCGTCGGCCGAGGGCGCCTGACTGCCGGCCGGAAAACGATCGGCAAACTGAAAACGCAGCCACAAGCCGGGGAGTTTGAGCAACGCGCCGCCCGAAGAACGAATGATCAGTTCCTCGGGCGAACCCAACTCGGGCGAGAGGCGTTCGATTTCGAGGCCGGGCAAGATCTCGCCGTCGCGGCCGAACCGGACGGCCAGAGCAATATGCGGCTCAATGGAGTCGAGCCGCAGCATTTCATCGCGACTCACCCAACCGTCGTCGTCGGCGTCGAGACTTCCCGCGAGTTTGGGCGTGAGCGGAAAGCCTTCCTGGGGCAGCTCGCCGCGACGCAAGTACAACTCGGAAAGCGTGAACGCCACTCCGTCCCAATCGGCCAGCGGTCCGAGTCGCATGGCGGCCGGCGTGTTACGGTAGGCCATCGCCGACATGGCTCGCGAATCGCCCGCCAACGAATCGTCGAGTTCGGCAAGCGAGACAATCGCGTCGTCGTTGGCGTCGCGCAGTCGCAGCCGAGGTTCAGCGTCCGTGAGTTCCGCGGCGGAGAGCAGGTCGTCTTCGTCGGCATCCAGCAGGCTGCGGACCAGCGACTGCCGGGCGTTCGATTCGCGATAGCGCGAAGAGCTGTCGATCGAGAAGCTCTGGCCGGCGTTGTTCGAGCGGTTGACGAACCGCCGGGCTTCGTCGCGATCGACGAGGCCGTTCTGATTCGTATCGTGCGTTTTGAGGAACTGTTTGCGGTCCATCTGCTCGCGAGTCAGGTTCAGTCGCCGAGAGAAAACGCGTTTGGGATCGCTGAAGACCTCGTCCCACTCCGGCCGGCCGTCGTGGTTCTGATCGGCCAATTCCAACAAGTCGTCGACCAGCGCTTCGCGCTCGGTACGGAACGGCTTGCCATCGATCGTCAGTTTGAATTCCGCCAGCAGCGGCCCGGCGGGAGTGAACAACAGCAGCCGCTCGGTCACTCGATCGCGCAGGCCGGCCGCCGTGCTCGTTTCCTCGCTGTTCTCGTCCTTCACAGGCGTCGGCGCCTCGGCCTTCTCTGCCGGTTGCATCTTCCCTGCGGCCGCAACTTCGGGCTTGGGCGTGGGCATGGCCTCGGGCGGTTGCTTTTCAGACTGCGGAGGCGTCGGCTGCGGCGAGGTACTTTTGTCTTGTTTCTTCTCGGTCGCGCGAGCCGGGCGTGGAGCCTTTTCCGGCTCGGATTCGCGTGCATCCTGAGCCGATGCAACGGCGTCCGGCGGCGGGGCAGGGGACTTGCTGCAGCCTGCGGCAAGCATTAGTAGGGTGGGCACTGCCCACCAAGCAGATAGAGCAGCGTTATCGCCAATCCCTTTCCACCGTGAATGGCGCCTGCGGCGGGCGGATACCGCCCTGCCGGCATGGTGGGCAATGCCCACCCTACATTGGCAACTGCGATGCGTCTGTGCCATGGTCGGCCTTCAATAGTTCAAGATGAATTCGGAACTGTTGAGCATCGTCCACAACACGTCGCCCAAAGCCTTTCGCCGATCGTGCGAAGGTCCGCCGCTCTCGACGTACGCCAACAACTCTCTCCGCTCGTCGGCGGACGCCGGTCGGGAAAGGACCGACAGGAAGAGGGCTTCGATCCGATCCGCGTCGTCAAACACCGGCGCTTCCAGAGCCAGCAGAATGCCGCTGCGGTCCGGGTCGGTGATCTCCGCGGTCAAGGGGCCGTTCATCAATGAAAGCACCTGCGGTATGCCCGCCTCAAACTCGGTGACTTCCGTCGCGCTGCGGTTGAAGCGGGCGATGAACTGCTGGCGGCCGTTTGCGTTGGCCTGCGGCGGCGCGCCGGGAACAGGCGCAGGCGCCGCCGGTTCGAAGCGGCGCGTGGCCTGCATCAGGCAGTCATAAAGCTGTTCGGGCGAGAGCACCTTGACCTGCATGCGGCCGAACAGTTCCGGCGGCAACACGTCTCCTTCGCTCAGAGCGCGGCTCGATCGCTGATAGGCCCGCGTGCCTGCAAGCGCGCGGAACACGGCTTTCAGGTCGTAACCCGAGTCGAGAAAGAAATCTTCCAACACATTGAGCACTTCGGGATGGCTGGGCGGGTTGTGCTCGCTGAAGTCGTCGGGCGGGTGGACCAGGCCGCGGCCGAAGAGATGCGCCCAGACCCGATTGACCGCCACGCGGGCAAAGTACGGGTTGTCACGCGAAACGATCCAGATGGCCAACTGCCGCCGGCGGTTGGCATCGGCGTCTTCCTGCGGCGGTTCGTCACCCAGGTACTTCGGCGTGATCACCTGCTCACTGTCGGGTAGCGTGACTTCGCCTGCCAGCGCGTCAACCAGTTCAACCGCCGGGGCCTGCGTGCCGGGCGCTTGCTGCAAGCGGGCGAAGAAGGCCGCATACCCCCAGAAGTCTTCCTGCTGCCAGCGATCGAACGGGTGGTTGTGACACTGTGCGCATTGGATCTGAACGCCCAGAAAGATGCGCGATGTGCTGGAAGCCAGTTCCTCCGGTTTCAGGCCTGAAGCCGTATAAAACAACGCCGCTCCGCCCCGATCGGAGTTGCCGGTCGTGGTCAGCAGGTCGGCGACGACGTTGTCGTAGCGAATGTTCTCGGCAAATCGCCGCCGCAACCAGGCCGTGAAGCCGGCCACCTGGTCGGCACGGTCCGTCAGCGCATCGGCCGGCAGCAACATCTTGGTCCAAACCTGGGCCAGGTGCGTGCCAAAGCGAGGGTTGGCCAGCAAGCGATCGATGGCCCGAGCGCGCTTGTCGGGCCGCTCGTCGGCCTGGAACGCCAAAACGTCGGCCGCCGGCGGAATAACGCCGCTGAGGTCGAGGTATACGCGACGCAGGAATTCCGCATCGCCGGCCAGCGGCGCCGGAGTGGCGCCGGCTTCGCGCAACCGCACTTCGAGCAACTGATCGATGCGCTGGGATACCGCAGCAATGTCAAGTTCGTCGTCGTCAAGTTCGCCGGCGCCCTGTGCGAACAACGCCGGAGTCGCCGCGAGCCAGACGCCGCAAGCGATCCATACGACGCAGTTCGCTTGCCGTTGGCGCCTTCGTCCTGGGATCCCTGAGATGCGCGACATGCCGCCCTCCCGCGAAAAATGGGAAGATGGGAACGCCCGAAGTTGATTCTAACCATTCCGGCGGCGGAAGCCTAGGAGTTTAGGTTCTGGATTGCCCGCTTTCCCGTGCTCGGCTCGCTGTTCTGGACAAAGCGGCGCCTACGGCGCCGAACTCCGCGACCCGCGCTCGATCTCGTCCCACGGCCAGAGAGGATGGGGAATGTTGTGGTACGGGTAATTCCAAAAGTCGGAAGGAGCGCAACCGGGCGCGCGCACGACCATGATCTCTCGGGCGTGCGGCTGGTAGGCGGCGCGAAAACCGCAGGGGCTCTTGGCCACCAGCACGCGAGCCGCGAACGGATCGAAACCGCCGGCGCGAAAAAACTCCGGCGCAAAGTGCGGTCCGCTGCGCGAAGTGAGCAGGATAAATACGCTCCCGCAGCACAAGACTGCTGACGGCCCCATGTCGATCGCCAAATTCTTTGCCAAGTGGCCGGAAATGACGAATTGGGCGTCGAACAAACGCTCCACCCTCCCGGCGACGGCAAGGGGTTGCGAGAATCGGCTGTCGCGCACGCCGCCGAGCGAAACGGAAAGCTCGGCGCCGACGCCGGCCTTTGTTGCCGCAACGACGGCTTCCGGCGAAACCATCGGCGTCAAGGCAGGACCGGACCAGTCGTATTTCAGCAACTCCCGCAACACCCAGGTGCTGTCTCCCGGGGCGCCGGAAGTGGTCGCATCGGCGCTGTCACTGAGCACGACCAGTCCTTCGGCGCACTCATGTGCTCGACGGACGGCCTCTTCAACCGGCACGAGTTCCGGCAGATAGTCTCGCCGCCGGCGCCAGACGGCATTGGAAAATTCGCGGCACTGACCTTCGCCAAACTCGGCCTCGCCATCGGTCACGATCACTACGGTAGAACCCAACTCGGGAATATCCAGCCACGGCTGGACCGTCGCCAGTCCGGCGGCCAGCACGCGCGGATCACGCTCCAAGGCTTGCAGGTGCTCGCGAAAGCGGAAGCTGACGCTTTCCGGGTTCTGGGTGTTGGCCCGTTCCGCCGGCACGACCATCGGCAGCTTTTCAAACGCCGTCACCGGTCGGGCGCCATCGATCAGTATCCGCCGCAGCACCCGCGCGCCGCGCTCGCCGGTCTCGAAGACGTCGATATGAGGCGCCGTGTGGAACAGCACCAGCGCGTCGGACTGCGAGATCATCTTGTTGGTCACGTTGGCGTGCAGATCGAGCGTGGCGACGATCGGCACGTCCGGCCCGACCAACTCCCGCACCGCGGCGAGGACTTCGCCTTCAACATCGGGCGCGCCATCGGCGACCATCGCCCCATGCAAGGCCAGCAGCACGGCATCGACCGGCAGTTGAGCTTTGAGGGCCTCGACCAGTTCGTCGCGCAGCCAGGCGAACGTCTCGGCCGTGGCCGTGCCGCTCGGCCAGGCCGGCAGCCGCACCAGGCCGAC
>DASZUP010000173.1:0-5985 GCA_035547635.1 Pirellulales bacterium | reverse complement strand
TCAGAGCAAGCGGCAAACACCGCGGCCGCGACGCCAAGAAGCGTGACCATCGCCCGACCGTCGCCCGCCGCCAGTTCGAGCGTCGTACTGCCGGCCACCTTTCGTCCGTGGCAAACGGCGGCGCTGAATGCACGCGTCAGCGGCTACCTGGCCGCCTGGCATCAGGATCTGGGCGCCCGGGTGAAAACCGGCGAATTGCTGGCCGAGATCGAAACTCCGGAACTGGATCAAGAATTGGCCGAAGGCCGAGCGCTGGCCGCCGAGGCGCTGGCCGCCGCCGCCCAAGCTCGGGCAGAGCGGACAGAAGCCGAAGCGGATCTGAAAATGGCCGAAGCGCAGTTGGTCCGGATTCAAGCGGAAACGGAACTGGTGAAAAGCCAATGGAATCGCCGCAAGGGACTGGTGGCCGCCCGCGCCATCTCCCAAGAGGAATACGATACCTTCTTGCGGCAAACCGAGGCGAGCCTGGCGGACGTGGCCGCGGCGGAGTCCGACGTCGTCCGGCGCCGCGCCAACCTGAAAACCCGGGCCGCCATTATCGAAGTCCGCGACGCCACGGCCAACAGCCGGCAAGCGAACGTCGCCCGGCTTGAAGAGTTGCAAGCATTCAAGCGCATCGTGGCGCCGTTTGACGGCGTGGTCATGCGCCGCACGGCCGAAGTCGGCATGCTGGTGACGGCCGGCCAGGAGACGCTGTTCGTGCTGGTCGACGCCAGCCGAATCCGCGTGCAGATCAATGTGCCGCAGACCTACGCCATGCAGACCCGACCCGGCGTGCCCGTATCGATCAACCTGCCTGAGTCAGCCGAAACAGATGTTCCGGGGGAGATCACGCGCATCGCCAGTTCCGTCGATGCAGCAAGCAGAACGATGCTGGCGGAAGTCGAATTGAAAAACGAGTCGCTCGAACTGCAGCCGGGCAGCTATGCCCAGGCAACGTTCGAGTTGCCGCGATCCGGCGACGCCTGGACCATTCCGACCAATGCCATTGCCATGCGGGTCGACGGTCCGCACGTAGCCGTCGTCGACGACCAGCAGCAGATCGAGTTGAAAAAGATCAGCCTCGGACGCGATCTCGGCGCCCGGGTCGTGGCGTTGGAAGGCATCCGCGGAAATGAACGGCTGGTCGTCAATCCCAGCGATGACCTCGTGAACGGCCTTCAGGTTCAAATCGGCGGTCAAGGCGCCGCGGGCCAGGCGAGCGAATTTGCAGGGCAATGAACTTTCAGGCGCTTCCAAGCAACCGCTAACTTCGGCCGGAAAGAGAAAGAGTCAACTATGTTGCGGCTCCCGAAATCCCGCTTGCGAGGCGCCGCCCCTCGTCCTGAAGGCCATGACCGCGTATCATGGGGGCTGATGCGGTTGTGGCGGCCCGCAATCCTGCCATCGGCGGCTGCCAGGGAACCCTTCAGGAACAATCATGTCCGTGGACAACTCGCCGCAAACGCGAGCCAGCTTGCTGGTCCAAATCCGCGACGGGGCCAATCACGCGGCCTGGCAGGAGTTCATGCGACTCTATGGACCGGTCGTCTACGGTTTTGCTCGCAATCGAGGCTTGCAGGATGCCGATGCCGCCGACCTGATGCAGGACGTCATGCGGTCCGTGATGAACGCCATCGGCCGTTTGGAATACGATCGTGGGCAGGGAACGTTCCGCGGCTGGCTGTTCACGATCACGCGAAACAAAGTCTTCAACTTTCTCTCGGCGCGCCGCATTCGCCCGCAAGGCTCGGGCGACACGACGACCAACCGATTGCTCGATGCTCAGCCGGAAGCAAACGACGGGGCGGACGTCTGGGAGGCCGAATATCAGCGGCGGCTTGCGTCGCTCGCCATGCAGCGGATCCAGGCCGAGTTTCAAGCAACCACCTGGCGAGCTTTCTGGCTGACGGCCGTCGAAGGCGCGTCGGCGGCCGAGGCCGCCCGGCAGACCGGTCTTTCTACCGGGGCCGTGTACGTCGCCAAGAGCCGCATTCTCGCCCGACTGAAACAGGAAGTCGAGACCATGCAGCGGCAGGAGGAAGGCTAACATGAACAGAGCCGCGACATCGTGCCCCCCAGCGGACGAACTGCGGCAGTTGCTCAGCGGGGAACTGTCCGACGAACGGCAGCAGGCCTGCGCGCAACACATGGATTCCTGCGAGTGCTGCCAGGTCCGCATTGAGGAGCTGGCGACCGAGGGAACGCAGCTTTCGCGGGTCGTCAGACATTTGCACGCCGCGGAACCGGGGGCGACCTCGGCCTATTGGCCCGCCTTGAAGGCGCTGGAAACCGATGCTCCCGAAAAGGCTGCGCTGCGCGCCGCGCCGCCAGCGCAGGAGCTTTCACTCGATTTTCTCGCCCCTCCCAGCGATGCGGCCTATCTGGGCAAGCTGGCGCAATTCGACGTGATGCGCGTGCTCGGCCGCGGCGGCATGGGCGTGGTGCTGGAAGCGTTCGATTCGCGTCTGCAGCGCCACGTGGCGATCAAAGTGCTTGATCCTGAGCTCGCCGGCGATGCGCTATCGCAGCAGCGCTTCTGTCGCGAGGCGAGAGCGGCCGCGTCGATCACGCATGAAAACATCGTCGCCGTACACCAGGTGGAAAAGTCCGCCGACGATGGACCCGCTTACCTCGTAATGCAACTGGTTGCCGGCGAATCGCTCGAACAGCGTCTCGACCGTCAGCAGCCGCTGTCGCTGCGAGACATTGTGCGAATCGGCATGCAAGCCTCCCACGGACTTGCGGCGGCGCACGCCCAGGGCCTGATCCATCGCGATATCAAGCCCGGCAACATCTTGCTGGAAACCCCGCACGACCGGGTCAAGCTGACCGATTTCGGCCTGGCCCGCGTCTCCCACGACGTGAAGCTCACCCAATCGGGCTTCGTTTCAGGCACTCCGCTGTACATGTCGCCCGAACAAGCCTTGGGCGAAGAGACCGACCCGCGATCCGACTTGTTCAGTCTGGGCGCGGTACTGTACGAAATGTGTACCGGTCAGCCGCCGTTCAGCGGCAGTTCCCCGCTGGCGATCCTCAGGCAGATCGTCGACGAGAAGCATCGCCCGCTGAAGGAAGCGAATCCTGCCATTCCCGATTGGCTCGCGCACACCGTCGATCGACTGTTGGCGAAGAAACCGGCGGACCGCATCCCAACTGCCGCGCAGCTTGCAGAGCTGTTTGACTTTGAATGGGCGCTGTTGAAGACCACTTCAGAAGATGTGCCGACGGTTTGCCAGGTCGCCGCCCGGAAGCGCACGCTGCGAAACCGCTGGATCGCCGCGGGCGTGGGCGCAACCTTTCTCGCCCTCGGCTTGCTCGGCGGAAGCTTGCTGGGCAATCGCTCGGCGTCTGGCGTGGCGGCCGTTTCCTCCGCCGAGCCCGTCGCCGTGTTCAGCGCCAACGCCGGGACGGTCTGGTCGCTGGCGTTCGATCCGACCAGCAGTGCCGTGGCGATGGCGGTCGAGGACGGCTCGATTCGGCTCTGGGATCAGAAGACGTCGAACATTAAATCGACGTTCGAAGCCCATCGGGGCATCATTTGGGCGACGCGTTTCTCTCACGACGGCAAGCTGCTGGCAACCGCCGGCGACGACGGCCTGATCAAGCTTTGGGATCCTGCAAGATCAGAGCCGATCAAGGTGTTCGAGCACCCCAATGCCGTGCGCGGCCTGGCCTTGGCAAGAGACGACCAGAAGCTGTTTGCCGGCGACCGCCAAGGCGGATTGCGACTCTGGTCCGTTGATTCCGACAAGCCCTTGGCGGAAGCCAAGCAACCCGGCGCCGTCTACGCGGTGGCGATTTCGCCCGACGGCCAGACGCTGGCCACGGCGGGCAGCGAAAAGGTTGTGCGATTGTGGAATGCCGAGACGCTCTTGCAAAGATTGCCGCTGGAAGGGCATTCAGGCCAGGTACACGCCTTGTCGTTCAATCATGACGGCCGGCGCCTGGCATCGGCCGGCTGGGACAAGATGGTGCGCATCTGGGACGCAGGCAACGGCCAGCTCATCAAATCGTGGCCTGGCCACGAAGGCGATATCTGGGCGGTCGCCTACTCGCCGGACGGTTCCAAGCTGGCGACCAGCGGCCATGACGGAGCGGTCAAGGTGTGGAACGCCGAGACGGGCGAACTCCTGGCCGTTTATCTGGGCCATAAGCTTGCCGTGCATTCCATTGCCTTCAATCCCGACGGCACGCTGCTCGCCTCGGGCGGCCGCGACGGGGCGATGAGAATCTGGAAGATCGAGTAAGCGGCTCAAATCACCACGCTCAGCCGCACGTCCATGCAAAACTTCGCTTCGGCGCCCTTGGCATAATCTTCCTGCATGGCAAGCAGCGTTTTCACCCGGTCGCGGTGCGACTCGGCCTCGAGCCGCAACGGTCCGGTCAACGAGTTGGGGTCTTCCAGCAGCGTCTTGGGGACGAGCATCACGCGGATCTTGCCCTGCCGCATGCCCGGGTAGCGTTCGAAGGTGATGGCAAATACGCATGGCACTTCCTCGACCCTGGCGCCGGGGATCATCTTGGCCGCGGCGCCTACTTTGAACGGCTCGGCGATCGCCAGGCGGACCAGGTTCAACACGTACCAGCGATCATCGGCCGGAAACAGCAGGAACGGCTGCTTCTCGGTGGTCCGTTTGGCGGCGCGGCGAATCAAGCGCCGTGGAATCGGGTGCGAAATCACCTGTTCCAGCGGATCTTCAAAATGGACGTCCAGCACCAGCCACGATTCCGGTTCGCCTTTCGGACCGGTCGGCCGGCGGGCGATCGTATTCTGCGACACATGGATCACGTCCAAGTCCTGCCGGTTGCGCCAACTGCGCCGCGCCAATAGCGACGCCCAGACGGTGCTGAACAGGAATGCGGCCGCCCACCCCAACGCTTTCGCCCAATGGTCGCGCGCCAGCTCCACGACGCGCTCGAGCAGGTTCTGCCAATCTGCCATGACTAACGCTCCTTTCCAGGGCCTCGCCCAGGCGAGGCGTCCACTCGAACCGTTTTGCAAGGCAGGCTAGCGACGCGCCGCGTAATTGAAAAGAGCGTGCCGCAAGTTCCGCCTTCCGCCGGTTCACTCCAGTGCTTGATCAGCTTCTTTCCATGCTGGTTATTCGCTGGTGCGCAGCGAAGATTGGCAAACGCGGACGCGAACCGCGACGCGCCATCCTTACGCGCAGCGTGGCTGGACAAACCAACGAAACTTTGATTAGAACGAGCGGGCAAGCTTGAGTGTCGAATCATTCTTCTCCCCTGAGAGCGCGCCGACGATGCCGAATCCTCCTTCGCCGCAGATCGTGTTCGAAACGTTTAACGCCTTTCAGCGCACCGAGGCGCTGAAGACGGCCCTTGAACTCGGACTGTTTACCGCCATTGGGGCGGGCAACGACACTCCGCAAGCCTTGGCCTCTGTTTGCGGAATCGCCGAGCGCGGGGCACGTATTTTGGCCGACTATTTAACGGTGATCGGCTTTCTGCAAAAGTCCGACGGCCGCTATCAGCTCTCGCCCGAGGCGAGCGCATTTTTGGACCAGAACTCGCCTGCCTATTTGGGCGGCGCCGCCGAGTTCATGTGCTCCGAACAGCACCGCGGCCGTTTCCAACGATTGACTCAAGCCGTTCAAACCGGCGGAGCCAAGGAGGATGACGAAAGCGTCCTGGCGCCGGAAAGCGACGTCTGGGTGCGGTTCGCGCGCGGCATGGCCGGCATGATGGCCATGCCCGCCGAGTTGCTGGCCCAACGGGTGCTGCAAGGGGAGACGTCTGCGATGCAGATTCTCGACATCGCCGCCGGCCACGGCCTGTTCGGGATTGCCTTCGCACGACAGAACCCGAACGCCGAGGTCACGGCCGTCGACTGGGCGAACGTGCTTGCGGTGGCGGAACAAAACGCCAATCAGGCGGGCGTGGCCGAGCGGCATCGGCTGCTGCCCGGCAGCGCGTTCGACGTGGATTTCGGCGCGGGTTACGACGTCGTCCTGCTGACCAACTTCCTGCACCACTTCGACGCTG